>CAYWIG010000317.1:0-3090 GCA_964458295.1 uncultured Myxococcales bacterium | reverse complement strand
ATGATTGATGTTGGGTTCGTTTTCATTTCGAGGTTTTCGTTCAGAGACTATCTAACAAAAAACATCCGGCTCGGTTACAAGCCAGATGTTTTTTTATTTAGAAAGTTCCAGCTCGTTCGGTAGAAAACAAGAACGGCTTCAGGATGGATTAATTATATGTGTTTTTTGATAAATTTCACCGTCTCACCGGCGATCAACTCCTTATCGTTATCGAGCGTGGCAACGTGATAGGAATTCTCTAACCATATCAATCGCTTATCCGTTGCTCCGACGGACTCGAGGATGTATGGCCCGTTGTCCGGTGCCACCACGTGATCTTCCTTGGACTGAAAGATCAACGTGGGGCAGGTTACTTGCGACGCCAGATCACGCGTCACTCCCATCAGCGCGTAGAGCTGACGAATAGCCGGCACGGGCACATCAGGATACGCCAACTCGGTTAATCCCGGTTTCTTGATATCTGAACCGATCCCGGGGATGGTGGCCGGGGCATCTGCTGCAAATGCCAACCCCGTGAACTCGGGCATATCGGTAAAAAGAACGCCATTAATAGGGATTGTGCCTTGGAAGACGTCAGGATACATCGCCGCCATATAGAGGGACAAAGTGCCACCCATGGACAGACCCGTGATAAAGATCGTGGAACAGCGGTCACGGAGGGTCACCAGGGCCTCCTCCAGACTTCGGATCCACTCTTCAGCCGTTGATTGGGCCATATCCTCCGGGTCGGTGCCGTGCCCCTTGAGCCGAGGTCCGATGACGGTGAAGCCCCCTTCTCGGGCCAATAACTCTCCCAGTGATCGCATACTCTGCGTAGTGCCGGTGAAACCGTGGGAGACCAGGCACCCCACCTCGTTCCCCTCAAAGAAGAAGGGCTCGGCTCCCGGCAGAACCTGATATTCAGACATCGTTGACTCCTTTCTTTGCCAGGGAAAAGCTATAATCTGTTTGATATTAGATAGTTGGGTTTTAAGCCGTATACAAAGAGGACGGTGACCCTCTGTTTTTATGGACGGACCATGTCCACTCCCGCATCATAAGCGGAAAGATTTGACTCCACCTTGTCAGGGGGCATGGTCTCGGAGATGACTTTTTCAAAGCCTTCACGATCCAGTGGAAGAACGTTGGTGCCCGCAAGGGCACCGACCAACATGATGTTTCCAAAAATCGGGTTACCCATCTTTATAGCCGCATCCGTAGCGTTGAAAAACCAGGCCCCTCTGGAAAGTCCCGAGATCCATTTCTTCATATCTTCAATGGAAGGATAGTCAACTTCACCGGAGATGACAGCTATAGATCGGATGGGCCTCGTATTGCAAAGGACGTTTGTCTCCGGGTTCCCATAGTTCGCCAGAACCCGGATCGCTTCGGTCGGCTCCAGGGCGATAACCATATGGGCCTTTCCTTTGGGTATTTGGGGAGAAAAACTCGATATGGAAGAGATCCTCAGATGACTCATGACTGATCCGCCACGCTGGGAAGCCCCAAATGTTTCCCCGATGGTAATATGAAACCCCTGTTGCGACAACATGTTTCCAACTACCCTGGAGGCCATAACATTCCCCTGTCCTCCCACACCGGTGATAATCAAGTTATAAGGGTCGAATGACAATTGAAGAGCTCCCATGATCTATGCCACCTCCTCTCTCTTGATGGCCCCTGATGGGCAGATGGACTCACACACACCGCAACCGGCACAGATCACTTCGTCGATTATGGCCACTTCCTCCTCCTTGTCCCAGATAAGGCCGGGGCACCTGAAGGTCCGCGTGCACAGCCTGTTACAGCCGCAATTCTCCCCGAGACAGATCTTTCCATCCACGGATATTTCGTATTTCTTTACTCTTTTCTTTTCCGGGCTCAACGCACATATCTGTCTCAGAATGAGAACATTCACACCGTCTTTGTCCTCAAGAAACTCAAAAAGGGTCTCTTGAGTCTGTTCCATATCGAATGGATCGCAGATTTTCACCCTGGCGCCAAAGGATTCGCAGATCGCAGGAATATCAACGGCAGGTACTTCATTTCCGGCCGCGTCTCCTGTCAGACCCGGGTGGGGTTGAAAACCTGTCATCGCAGTGCCGCTGTTGTCTAATATCACCATGGTGATATTGGCTCTGTTGTGGACCGCATTGACCAGTGCCGGCATAGCTGCATGGAAAAAGGTTGAATCTCCGCATACGGACAAGGCCGGCTGGTCCATTCCAAATCTGCCAAGCTTTCCGAAACCACTGGCCAGACCGGTTCCGGAGCCCATGGCGTGCATGGTTTTTATGGTGGCAAATCCGGTTGGAAATACGCCCAGGGAGTAGCACCCGATGTCTCCGCAGACAAAACCCTGCCTGTTATCCATCTGGAGAGCGTTGTGGATGGACCAGAAAGACGCCCTGTGCGGGCATCCAGGGCAGAATGTGAGGTCCCTGCCGGGGGTAGCGAAAGAAACGAGCTCGCTGCTTCGCTTCACATAGGCCTCGGGTGCGGCCTCATAATCGATTTTCAGGATCTTTGAGATGGCTTCAACAACCAGGTCCGGGTTCAGTTCATTTACCGTAGGGAGTAATCGGTCATTCTTGCCGAAGAAGGTTTTGATCCCGATCTTAGGGGCAAGCTGAGTGGCCATAACCATGATATTTTCTTCCATGAATGGGAGGACCTCTTCCACAATCAGGACTTTATCCGTCAGTCTCAAGTATTTCTCCATTAGCTTCGGGGGTAGGGGCCACGTGGTTCCCAGTTTCAACAGACCCACTCGATCCTGTGCCTCCAGGATCTGGATCGCCTCCTTGCTGTAAAGGTTGCAGGCAGAGCTTGTGATTAAAAGAAGCTCGGGTTTCTCAGGCCCTGCGTAGGTATTGAAGGGGGAATCTTCAAAAAGTGCAACGGCCCTTTGGAGCTTTTCCTGCTGCCGGCCGTGTTTATGCGGCACCGGAAAACTGGAGACCGGTCCCTCCATCTCATCGAAGAAGATGCCGTTGTGCTTGAATTGGGCACGGGCCGCTGTCTTGGGAAGCTCTCCCAAGATCACGTTTCCGCTCGCGTGGGACAGGCGGGTTACACTGCGCACCATAACCAGGTTGTGGATCTCTTCCG
>CAYWIG010000316.1:0-3103 GCA_964458295.1 uncultured Myxococcales bacterium | reverse complement strand
GGGAGAGTCAGAAACTTATAAGCAACAACGGAACGGTTACATCCCCTACACCTGCAGGACTAATACGGCCCGCCGGACCTCAAGATACTGACGCAGATGGTCACCTCGCCCTATATAATCCCACTACAAATGTGGAGTACGATTTTTGGCAGCCGACTACCGAGAGGGATGGATCCGGAGATAGTCTGGGAGGTGGAAGGGAGGGCACATCGATCTTGGCTGCGGGCTTTATCGATTACTTCGACACTACGGGAAACGGGAGTAATACCGATGGATATTCTAGCGCGCGTGCAACGGGAGTTCCTCTTTTCGCGGGACTGATATTACCTGAAGATGTGGCAAGTGCTACGATCTCCCATGCCCTCGCATTCGCAATTCCAGGTCCAAGGAATACTGCAAGCGACCCTACGGAACCCGAGTCGAGTGACTACTTCTATCCAACGTCCACGAACGAGGCGGAGTTCTATAATACGAATTCGAATGCGCTTGCATGTGGCCAGAGGATACGGATGAAATCGACGCTCGTCGATGAGGAAGGTGATGCTATCGATGAAAGCGAGCTTTCACCTATAACCAGGATGTTTATAGTAGCACTTCGAACATATGGTGGAATTCTCGTGGATAACGCAGGTGGATTTACTTTCTATTCTGAAGATATTCATACAGCAAACCTTGATATGACCGATGATGAAATAAACCAGCTGATCGGTGCGGCTTCAGGGACCGCACTCGAATCTGGAAAATCGAAGTGGCAAATAGTTATTGAAAAACTCAATCTGGATCTGGAAACGATTCCATTCGCATATGGCTCTGGCACATCTACGCCCGCGACAGCAACGATTACGACCGCAAACTACGAGGTAGTGGAGGCTGCAACTGCTCCTTGAGTCAAACAACCCCAGGGGTTTGGATATTGGGTAGATATCTTTAACCCCTGGGGTTGTTTTCTATTTACCCATTATGAAGAACGCATATCCATACTGATCTGAATATCTCTCGAACATCTCTATCTCCTCTTTGGCGGACTGAATAATTTTTCTGTCCTCATCGCTCAATTTGCTTTTCCCATATTCATGGGCTCGTTTCGATAGGATGTCGTAATAACCTTCCCACCAGTCGCTCTTCGGCATTAAGAAATGATCGACAAGTTCATATTTGCACCCTTCGACTGCCTTGCTCTTTTCATCGACCGTCTTGATGCCAGGATATTGTTCATTCCACCAATCGAATATTTCCTTTGAGGGTTTGTCTGTAAGCCAGACCGCCTCGGAAACAGCTATATAGCCTCCATCTTTGAGGTAATCCCTCCATAGGTTGAGCCCGTTTTCGAATCCGATGTTGTAGATGGAACTTTCCGACCATATCAGATCGTACTTCGTCTTTGAAAACGAGAGATCGTTCATATTGCCTTTAACAATTTCGATTCGATCGGCGTAATTCGATTTATTGATGTTCCTAGTAAGCGTTTCAACCTGCTGATCGTAATAATCCAACGCCACGATATCTGCAGGAGTGTTTTCCGCTGTATATACCTTGCCAGCGGATGGTAACCTTAAGTTCAAAAGTGGTACGACGGAGCTAGAGGGCGTAGGTGAATTGTGTTTGAGGGTGCCGCGGCAAGCTACGTATGTGGCAAATAGCAATACAGAAGAAAATCCCAAGCAATTCTATGAAGATATTGGGGAGTCTGCAAGGAGTAAGGTGTAAATCCTTAATGGATAAATTCAAAATGAGCTGATTTATAAGCGATCGAATAAAACTAATGACCTCCTCCCCGGAGAAGCGAAGCGAACTCCGGGGAGGAGGTCATTTTGACCTATATTTTTCCGAGGAATTTAATCCACATCTGCTGGCGCTGTAGGTAGGGTAAACGAAACGGAACTTACATCTATAAGATCGTTTGTTAGATCCGCCGTATCTGAAGTTCTGTTATTGCTGTCACCGCCAGGGAATGTGATGGGATCGGTGACGTCGTCACCATAGCAAGCCAGATATTCAAATCCATCCCCCGCGGTCGCGTCACACGTTTGGTATGGAGCGAATAGAATATTCGATGTCGTCGGCTCAAAGACGCCTGTGGAATTCTGAAAGAGCTCCTGGTACTGAGCCTTTGCTACTGAGGTCCGCGTGTCGCTAGATCCATCCGGGACGACGTAGTTACAATAAAAACCAGTGATCTCACCAAGGCCTGTCGTGTTGTTTATTAAATCAACGCCAAATCCGAAATATGCCACCGGGCTGCTTCCTGAAGTTGTGATGTTGAAGATCCTCGTTGCGATGTCGGGAATACCAGCCTGCCACGAAAAAGAAACGCTGCCTAGGCCAGTGTCTAGATCAATCGAGGATAGAATGTAATGCCAGTTGCTTCCCCAACCATCCGGATTAGTCGAGGCATCGACCGTATTCGCGGGATCGATGTTGTATTTGCCGTCGCTGGTGAACGGGTCACCCGTGGTTCCGCAAAAGCCGGCGTTGTCGACAAGGTAATCGAGATTAGTTCCATCGTATTCATAGCGGATAACCGATGCCAAGGTAGCACCGACATCGCTTCCGAAGGCTTGCTGACAGCCTGCGCCATCCGTATCTGCCTCCAGTGTATATCTTTCGTACATGGAGACCTTTCCTGTGAATTCCGTGTTGGTGGCATTTTGAGGGATATGCTTCAACCGCAGGAACGAATCTCTTCCGTCGATAGTAAATTCAAGTGTTGTTACATAAACTTCATACCCGCCGACATCGGCTTCCCTTGCGAGTTCGACGCTGCTAACGGCGACAGTGCCGCCTGTGACGGTAACATTTGCAGACCATTCGCTAGTAAGATCTTCCGAACTTCCTTCCGCCGGTAAGGTTGCTCCCCCCACATTGGCTGCACATATCACGCTTGCAGCTATGAGCATCATGTTGTCGACGGTCGTCGACACCGATGCAAAGAGGTCGTTAACCTTGGCTGCCGAACAGGCCTCCGTTCCATCGCTCGTCTCCGACCACAATCCGAGGTCGCCAGTCCATAGGTATTTTGGATAGGATCCGCTGGCACCGGGATATCCAGCTGTTATGCCGACACCCGGCCCATAGCAATCGACAGCCGAGCTGTCATCGGTTT
>CAYWIG010000315.1:0-3115 GCA_964458295.1 uncultured Myxococcales bacterium | reverse complement strand
CCCCCTGAGCTACGTTGGCGACGAGCGGGGAGTTGTCCTCCTCGTTTGGAATTTCGTCGTTATCCGCGTCTTCATCGCATTCATCTCCAAGATCGTCACCATCCGCGTTTCCCTGATGCTGATTGGAGACCAGGGGACAATTATCATCTTCATCGACAACACCGTCGTTGTCAGAATCGTTATCGCAGGCATCGCCTAAAGAATCGTCATCCTTATTTTGCTGATCAGAGTTTTGAACCAATGAACAATTATCCTTTTTATCGGGAATGGTATCGTTATCATCGTCATCGTCACAGGTGTCGCCCTGCTTGTCACCATCGGTATCGGTCTGTTCTGGGTTGAAAACGGAGGGGCAGTTGTCATCCTCATTGTTGATGGCATCGAAATCAACGTCAGCACTAACTGTTGGTTGGATCTCTTCGACTTCATCTTTTTCAGGTGCAGCGTCTTCTCCTTCTGCCTCGTTTTCTTCAAGTGAGCTAGTTTCAGCAGTATCGGCGGTGTCGCCAGGTTGCGTACAGGAGCAAAACGAGGCGACAAAAAGGATGATCAAAGCTAAACAAAAAAAACTTTTGAACCTTCCCATAACTCCTCCCTAAGTAGAATCCAAATAGGGCATTCTTAATACCATGTGTTGTGCAATTATAGTGCCAGTGATTGAGCTGATATGATAAAAATAACTACCTGATAATATTGGATATTTTTATTAGCATCATGGGTTGATTTACCTTAGTAGGCGTATTTACAGAAATATTCGTCAATAATTTGGCAATATTATCTATTTGAGAAAAGAGGGATGTGGTCGGATATTTTATTACTCTCCAATGACATGAAATACAACGCTGCGATTTCTCGCTCGATTATCAAAATCCATCAGCACGATCTGCTGCCATGTGCCGTGTACGATGTGACCCTTATCGATCGGGAGTGACAATGAGGGTTTGAGAAGTGCTGCGCGAACGTGGGAGTAGCCATTACCATCGTCCCATTTTGCATCGTGATCATAGTGCATACCCAGTGGGGCGACTCGTTCTATCGCCTTCTTCAGATCCTCGATCACACCTTCCTCATATTCGATTGTAGATATGGATGCCGTCGAGCCTGGAACTGAGGCTGTGAACAATCCCTTTCCGATGCCCGTTTGGTCGACGAATTGATTGGCCTTTTCGGTAATGTCAATAATGTCAGTATTTCCGCTGGTCTTCAGTGCGAATGAGTGGATTTTCTGTCTCATAATTGGCCTCCCCAAGGGCTCCAAATAGAGGAAAAAGCTAATAAAAACAAGTGATTTCTTGACATTTTTGAGGGTTTATTATAGTATTTTATTTATGAAAGATCGAGATCCAGGGTGGGCTCGATCGATACAAGATGCCCACCCTGAAAATTAAATTTTGATTTTCCAGGCTTGGGCAACGACAATTGCTCAAGCCTTTTTACTTTCAAGGAGGTTTTAATGGAACAGCGTGATATCGAATTGATCAACAACCACATGGAAAGTGATAACGCTCTCAAGATGCTCTATGACGAGCATATCGATTTTGAGCGCCAGCTCGAGAAATATAATAATAAGCCATACCTTACTCCGATGGAAGAGGTTGAAAGAAAACGGATTCAAAAGAAGAAGCTGCGTGGTCGAGATATGATAGAGGACATACTGCGCAACTACCGGAAGAGGGATGGGAAGGACTGATCGCCATGCAGGTCGGCATCTAGGTTCTTATAAGCCCTGAATTTCCTTATCGGATCGCCCTCCAATAAGATTTGCACTCTGATTGCTATCGGTGCATGTTATGCCACTGGATAGCTTATGGAAGATGTTTAAAAAAGCATACTTACAAGGATCTATTGAAAATGGAATCAACGATAGAATCATATAGACCGATGCCACGGCAGATGTATATAGCGAAGGAGGGGCACCCCTTCATCGCTATAGCCGTTGTGATATCGATCGTTTTTGCTGCGTTTGAACTGTTGTCCGTCGCCATCCTCTTCGTGCTGATAGCTGCATTTGTGGCATTCTTCTTTAGAAATCCGGAGCGTGAGATTCCACAGGAGAGGGGGCTTATCGTATCGCCAGCCGATGGACGAGTCTTGAAAGTCGAGCATAATGTTGCTGCTCCAGAAACGGGAAAGGATACTACGAAGATCAGTATATTCATGTCTGTGCTGAATGTTCATATAAATAGATTTCCGGTCAGCGCCGGAGTGAAAAAGATTTGTTATTATGCGGACAAGTTTTTCGTAGCGAGCCTGGATAAGGCCTCCGAGAAGAACGAGAGAAATCTCATGGTGCTTGAGGATGACGATGGGCATGAAATCGTTATGGTTCAAATAGCGGGATTGATAGCAAGGCGCATCATCTGTTACTTCAAGGAGGGGGATTCGCTTCAAAGAGGTGGAAGGTTCGGATTGATAAGGTTTGGATCGAGGGTGGACCTATATCTTCCACCCGAAACGACGGTCGATGTTAAACGGGGTGACAAGGTGCTCGCAGGTTCTACGATAATCGGGAGGTACCGATGAAGCTCAAGGGTCACAGACGTCGTGAGAGCATGAAGAAGGGTGTATATCTTCTTCCGAACCTCTGCACGTCGGCGAGTCTATTCTGTGGTTTCTTCTCCGTCGTAAAATCTCTCTCGGGAGACTTCACCGCAGCGGCATGGGCTATTCTGCTCGCTGGAATTTTTGACCTTATCGATGGAAGACTGGCTAGACTCGCGAAAGCTGAAAGTCAGTTCGGAATCGAATATGATTCATTGGTGGATCTCGCATCATTTGGACTGGCACCGGGTATATTGGTATACACGTGGTCACTGTATGGCCTGAAAAAATTGGGTTGGCTCGCTGCGTTTCTCTTTTTCGCCTGCGGAGCGCTGAGACTGGCACGCTATAACGTTCAGCATGACGATGTGGAGATGGAGTTCTTTCAAGGTCTTCCAATTCCCGTCGCGGCATACGTCCTGGCTACGTACGTGATCTTCTATCATCATCTGTTCGTCTTTCCACCAGAGGGAAGCATCATGATCGGCATCATAACGATCGTGCTCTCTCTACTCATGGTTTCGACGATCAGATATCGCAGTCTAAAAGTGATCGATATCAGAAAGCGCAACAG
>CAYWIG010000314.1:0-3119 GCA_964458295.1 uncultured Myxococcales bacterium | reverse complement strand
ACGATGAATGGCTCATCTCCAACAGCCTCTTTGGCGCAGAGTATCGCATGACCGAGACCTTTTGGGTTTTCCTGAGGTGCCGTCGTAATCTTCACTTTCTTCAGCAAATCGGCCAGGCCATCAAGAAGGGCTTCCTTGCCGGCTGCCTTCAATTTTCGATCATAGGCAGTATCGGTTCTAAAGAAATTCGTTATCTCCTGCTTGTCCGGTGATGTAATAAGAACGATTTCATCGATACCCGATGCCGCTGCCTCCTCGATCACGATCTGAAGGGTTGGCTTCGTTCCGATCGGAAGGAGCTCCTTAGGAACGGCCTTCGTTATGGGTAGGAACCTCGTGCCCATTCCGGCTACCGGAATAGCTGCTTTTCTGACTTCAGTCATCTCTTCCTCCTTTTCGGCCGCCCAAGTTATCAATAGGCTATATGGCTGTAAAGTGGTAATTAACAGGTGTTTAAGGGCTATATGAGGAAATAGGGTTGGCCGGAATTTCGGTCCCTTTCGATGTGTACTTTGGTATCGAAGACGCGTTCGATTGTGGACCCGTTGATGATCTCATCGGGAGTTCCAGCGGCCTCGATTCGTCCACCCTTTAGAAGGACGATGTCATCGCATAGGGATGAGGCGACGTTTAGATCATGCAATGCGCAAATAATTGTGAGGCCTTCCTCATGGCTGAGTTTGATCAACGTACCTTTAAGGGCGCTTATGTGCTTGATATCGAGAAAAGTCGTAGGCTCATCGAGCATAAGAACCTTTGGATTCTGAGCCAAGGCCCTTGCCAGCAACACCCTCTGACGCTCACCACCGGAAAGCTGATCGATATTTCTCGAAGAGAATTCGTAACAATCGGTCTTCTTCATGGCATCAACTGCGGCATCGATATCACCCTTCGATTCAAATCCAAAGGGTGAGATGTGCGGTGTCCTTCCCATGAGAACGATTTCGAGGGATGTGAACGCGAAAGGAGGAGAGCTGATCTGTGGAACCACCGCTATTTTTTTTGCGAGTGTTCGATATGATATGTCTTCAATCGAACTTCCATCTATAGTGATTTTGCCGCTATCCGCCCTGATAGTTCCGCTCAATAAATTAATTAAGGTGGATTTGCCAGCGCCGTTGGGGCCTAGGATTCCCAGTATCTTTCCTCCCCTTACGCCAAGTGAGAGATTATCGATGACCGAAAGATCGCGATAGGAGAATGATATATCTTTTGTTTCTATGATGTTATTCATATCTCGAGTAAAACAAAAACTACCTGGTAGTTTTTGTTTTAATGTTCCTCTTCAATAATATCATAAATAGCGGTGCGCCGATCAACGCCGTAATTACACCGACCGGAAGTTGTGTCGCATACTGTGTGTTCATAAGGATCGTTCTGGCTCCCGTATCTGCCATTATTAGGAAGGCGGCTCCAAGAATTCCCGAGGCTGGGATTAAGATTCTGTGGTCTCCGCCGAATATCAATCTTACGATATGCGGTATGAAGAGTCCAACGAAGCCAATGAGTCCTGATGCGGCAACTGCTGCACCTACCATCAGCGATGCTGAGCAAAAGACTATCACCCTCAATTTGTCTATATTGACACCTAAACTCTTCGCTTCACTATCTGACAGGAGGAGAAGGTTCATTCGTCTCGAGAGGAATGTCAGTATGGTAAAACCGGTCAAAACGAAGAGGGCGACGATGCCGACCATTCCAAGTCCTGTCTCCTCTAGATTTCCAATGAGTAGGAATAGGATTTGATAAGCTTCCTCCATCGTCACCATCGCGTTGATGAATAAAATTAACGCAAAGCAAAACGCATTGAAGATGACGCCAGTGAGGAGTAACTCTGTCGAACGAAACCTCCCGCGCCCTTTTGCGACCCAGTATATGCAGAGCATCGCTATTATCGAACCGACGAACGCCAAAGTTGATATCCATATGAATGGAAGCCTAAGTCCAACGGCAAGCACGCTACCTAAAGCTGCACCGCCCGACACTCCGAGTATAAATGGATCGGCGAGTGGATTCCTGAGCAACGCCTGGAACGCGCCTCCGGATGTCGCGAGTGCCATGCCGACGAGTCCGGCGAGCAGTATTCGTGGAAGTCTTGCAGAGAACAGAATTGCATGAGCCTTTCCGGTATGACTTGCGATGGCATCGAATATGTTTATGGACTCGCTACCGGTCGTTAAGGCGAAGATGATCGAGAGTGTCAATAGGGCCAGTAGGGCTGTGTTAATTGTGAGCCATCTTCTATGTGTTAATACTCTGATCATTGTGTGTTCATGTGTTCGTGTGTTTGAGTTCTGCGTGTTTGCGTTTTTTAGACCATTGCAGAGGCGCGAACACTCGGAACGCGGGCACGCGAACACGTTATTTATGTATCAACTCAGCTAACTTTGCTAAACCCTCAGGGAGTCTTGGACCACGTCTTACATCGCCCGTGTTCATCGTGTAAACTCTGTTTTTACGTACGGCTTTGAGCACGGATACACCGCTCCATAATTTTCCGCTATCGTCGTCCTTTTCGCTCCCCATCGAGAGGTCGATAATTACATCCGGGTCTATCGCGATCAACTCTTCAAGGCCAATCTTGGGATATGGAATCCTGCTATCAGCCATCGCGTTAACGGCTCCTATCGTATCCATATGTTCATTCATGTAGGAGTCTGATCCCGCAACGACCATGGGATTTCTTCCCCATACTATTAGAACCCGTTCCTTCTTAGCCTTATGCCATTTCCGTTTGATTGATGCGAGCTTGTCCCGCATGGCCTTTGCGAGCTCTTCCGACCTCTTTGTTTCACCCGTCAGAATTCCGATCTTTCTGATGGACTCGATCATGTCCCCTGTCGTCCTAAATGATAGAAGCTCCACGCGTATGCCGGTGCTCTGCAGACGCTCGACGGATTTCCTGCTCGAGTTCTCCATCGAGTTTAAAACCATATCGGGCTGTAGTGCTATTATCTTTTCGATGTAGGGCCTTGTGTAGTCGCCGACTATGGGGAGGTTTTTCGGAATCTCACAATATTTCGTAACGCCGACGAGTTTGTTGCTGTAACCCGTCGCGACAAACACGTCGGTAATGGCGGGTTTGAGCGAGATGATGCGCAATTCCGCATGCACAACTC
>CAYWIG010000313.1:0-3139 GCA_964458295.1 uncultured Myxococcales bacterium | reverse complement strand
ATCGCCGACGTCGAAGACAACTGTCCTTTTGTCTACAATCCAATAGGCGTTATTGGTGAAGGTTGGGTTGAGAGTCCTGTAAACAGTCACTATTACCGACTGACAGATCCCATGACTTGGATGGCGGCTGAAGCTCAAGCCGTGGAATGGAATGGGCATCTTGTAACACTGAATAGCTGGGACGAGGAATCATGGATTAAGTCTGAGTTTGGCGATAGCGAATACTTATGGATCGGGTTCAGCGATATAGAGGAAGAGGGTAGTTGGGTGTGGTCCAGCGGAGCAGAGGTCACTTATAGAAACTGGGCTAGTGGTGAGCCAAATGACTGTGGTGGTAACAGTGGTGAATGTGCTCCTGAAGATGCCGCAGTGATAAACTGGTGTGCTGAGGGAGATCCTGGTGGCTCGGGAGGCTGCTATGGCGATTACTGGAATGATCTGGCGGCAGATGGCTTCTCGCGTGGCATTGTTGAAAGCGATCCAGTAGGCCAATCAGACGTAGATGCTGATGGTCTAGGTGACGTATGCGATCCGGATGACGATAATGACGGTGTGTTGGATGGCGATGACAACTGTCCACTCGTCTTCAACCCCGATCAGGTAGATAGCGACGTCGATGGTGAGGGTGATCTCTGCGACGGCGACGCCGATGGCGATGATGTTCCGGATGGGGATGATAACTGTCCCGGGGTGTTTAATCCCGATCAGCTCGACACGGATGGCGATGGTCAGGGCGACCTCTGCGACAACGATGACGATGGCGACAATATAACCGACGTAGAGGATAACTGTCCGTTGATTGTAAATCCGGATCAGATAGACACCGATGGCGATGGAGCTGGTGATGCATGTGACGATGATGACGACGATGACGGTGTCTTGGATGACGACGACAACTGTCCGCTATTTCCAAACGCCGATCAGCTTGACGAGGATGGTAACGGCATCGGTGATATATGCGATCCCGACTACGACTACGATGGTGACGGCGTTCTAAATAGAGACGATAACTGCGTATTGATACCAAATCCAGACCAGGCCGACACCGACGGTGATGGTGAGGGCGACGCATGTGATCCCGACATCGACGATGACGGCGTGATAAATATCTTCGATAACTGTGAGGATGTTTCGAATCCTGATCAGGCCGTATCACACCATGATACGCTGTGGGGTAGGGTTGTGTGGGGATTTATGGGATGGTTGGGTATCGAAGTTTCTCTCCCCGGCGATGAATGCAACGACAACTGGGACTTCGATTGGTTGGCAAACGACGACGACAACTGTTCATACCAGCCCTCGATTTGGCCTTTCAATCCAACAGGCTGTCTTGATGATGACGACTGGGATAATGATGGCGTTCCGAACGACGATGATACCTGCACTGTGAAGTCAAATGCCGGATGGAAGCAGGAGGATCAGGACGGCGATGGATATGGAATCGGCTGCGATTCAGATCTGGATGGCGACGGTGTTCCGAACGAGCGCTGGATGGATGGCTGGTGGCGTCCGATCGATCCCGACATCGACGATGATGGAATTATAAACGATGATGACAACTGCCCGAGGCTTCCGAATATAGATCAGGTCGATGATGATGAGGATGGTATAGGCGACGATTGTCAGTAGGTAGAGTAAAAAAAACAACCTCCGAGGTTTGGATATTGGGTAGCCAGCTTTAACCTCGGAGGTTGTTTTTTATTTACTATTTCTTCTTCCCACCAGGCTTCCTAGCCGTGATCAACCAACCGGTGTCGAGCATTATGGAGCCTGTTGACTTGTGAATGGGTGGAGACATTGCAACATCGATCTTGATATCTGTGAAACCTGCCCTCCTTAACATCTGCTCTGCATCTTCCTTTTTCTTGAAGGCAGCTGCACGAAGATGATCACCCTGTCTGACCGCACCCTCAAAAGCATTTCGAATGACTCTGGGAAGTAAAAACCTGAACGGTCTGATGCTCAGTATGAATCTAGGCAATGTCATAACAAAGAATGTTGACGGATTGGTATTGCTTGGAAATAGGGCGGATCTGTTATGGTGTACTAACGCCACTAAATGACCGCCCGGTTTTAGAACTCGACACGCCTCCTTGAAGGCTGGCAATCCTTCGTATTCAAGGGAGTATGAAGCGACGCCAATCTTATAGGTTCCGGTCTTGATCCCCTCTAGGTTTGTAAGGTCAGCGATCATTCTGAGATCCGATGGATATTTACCCTCAACCAGATCGACCTCCTGCACCAGGGCATTCGTCTCCCGTGTTGTCGCCCTTGCTAAGTCACCGCTCCCCGCGCCGAATTCGATTATATGTGGAGTTTCATCATCGCTCCAGGCTGGAGCGACGTGAGGTTTGACCTTATCGAGTATTGCTCGAGTCAGCACTTTATCTGAACGATGCATGACGAAGGACGCGCTGCCCATCGCTTTTCCACCAGTTTCTTGCTTCCATTTATAGCACGAGCCATCAAACTTTGGCGGATCCCAGATGAGGGCTATTGCGCTTTTGAAAAAGTTGACGACCTTACTGCCTTTGAAAAAATTCTCTATCCACCTGGCGGCGCGATCCTCGAACATCTCAGGTCTTTTCGAAGCTGGTTTGGTTTTACGGGGACGTCTTCCCGTAGGCGCTCCTCCAGGCGTTGCCCCTCCCTTTTTTCGAGGAGGTTTCTTCTTCGCCATAAAGAACGTAGTTGGGATTTCTACCCTCTGCGGGGCTGTATCTTCAATTTCGGAAACGGGAATTGATAACCCGGTGCCTGCCAGCGCTGCCTGTTCGAAATATGAACTTACATCCGGAATGAGTTTTGGAGCCCTCCCGAGAAGATGTTTAATTCCATTTATGGTGTTTCTAGCTACGCTCGCTACGCGTCCAAAAAGACCGGTCCTCGGAGCAGGTGCGGTTCTGGTGAGCAGATTGATGCCGGGGTTGTGAGCGATCTGAGGCGCTTGCGTCACATGACTTGCGATCATGTTCGGAACTTGAGGTGCTGGTTGAATTTGACTGTTTGTAAATAGCGTCTGTTGACATACAGGCGCACTAGCAGGAGCTATTGGAGCTCCAATCGGTTTAAGCATGTCCTATCCCGAGCTATAGGACATTTCGTGTTGGTTTTTAGTTTTGTTTTTCACTGAGAAACC
>CAYWIG010000312.1:0-3143 GCA_964458295.1 uncultured Myxococcales bacterium | reverse complement strand
GGAGTTCCATCGCCCCACAATGTCACCTTGCCCTCCGCATCGGAAAATTTCTTAATAAGAGCTGAAACGACGTGTGAGCGATATTCAGTAAAGACATCGTATGGGCCGTACAGATTAGTCAATATCAGGTGGTTAGATTCAATTCCATGCTGCTTGTGGTAAGCTTTCTCGGCGATCAACTGAATCTTCTTGCTGAAACCATAAGCTTCTACGCTATCATGAAGTTTACCGTTCCAAAAATCATCCTCTTTAAGGTCGCCCTCGACATATCCTGGATACGCGCACGCAGAACCTATAGGTAACACTTTCTTAACATTATATTTACGCGCTAACTCGAAGACATTAACTGCCATTTGCGTATTTTTATAGAAGATGGTGGCAGGTTCACTCTGATTGATGCCGATACCCCCATAATAAGCAGCCGAATGAATCACCACATCCAAGGAGCCATCCATCTTGACTCGCTCCATATATGACTCAACTCCCTCACCTGTTACGAGATTGAACTCCGCACTGCGAGGAGCATAGACCGTATACCCCTTGGATTTTGCCTCCTCTACGACATGTCGACCCAAAAAACCAGAACCTCCGGTTATCAGAACTCTCCTCATGCATTCCTCCATTCGTTGATTACGTTGATATGAGCCAACACCTTTACCAACTCATCTATACCTTCCTGCAAAGAGACATTCGCCTTGTAGCCCAGGGTGTTTATTCTCTCGTAACTGACCTCATAATCTCTCTTATCCAAATCCTCACCAATGTCAGCCTCATGCAAATAGTATTCGACTTTCTTGGCTATCTCGTACGCGACCTCTTTTTTGGTGTAATTCATCTTATTATCACCAATATTGTAAGCCTGCCCGGTCATCTTATCATAATTATCGATCGTAAAGAGGTAGCTGTTCGCCGCATCCTCTGAATGCAGAAATGTCCTTCTGAAGTGACCCTCAAACAGCACGATCTGCTTGTTGTGAATGGCTTGATATACAAAATCATTTACGAGAAGGTCCAACCGAAGTCTCGGCGCCATACCAAACACAGTGGCAAACCTAAGAGAAACACCACCGACATCCTTTACCAACTTCTCCGATTCCCATTTTGTTTTACCGTACAAGGTAAGCGGATCAATGGGTGTCTCCTCCGTACAGATACCCTCTACCTTGCCATAGGTCGAACCGGTCGATGCAAAGATCAATCTCTGATCCCTATTCATCGCTTCAACTACATTTCTCGTTCCATCTATGTTTGTCGATACCGCCCTATTGTGATCCGAGGCGCAAGCCGGATAACCCACGATTGCCGCAAGATGTATTACAGTGTCACATCTTTTAACTGCTTTTGTAATATCTTCCTTATTTCTAATGTCACCTTTAGTAATTACTAGATTTGGATCTGTAGCAAAGTTGAGAATCGGTTTAACTCCCCACATGAAATTGTCGAACAATTCAACCTCATAACCTCTACTCAGCAGTTGAGGTATTAGAAGGGTTCCGATATAACCCGCTCCCCCTGTTACCAATATTTTCTTTGTATTACTATTTACCGACATGTAATCCTCCTCAAAAGTTTTTTGTCTTACTGAGACATATGATTATTTTCTAAATACTACATTATCCACAAACACATAAACTTCACGATCTAACCCTTTCCCAGGTTCCCCTTACCGGCATACGAATTGAATCGATGTAAGACACCACAGGCAGCAAGAGCGAACCGATTACGTATTTTCTAGATTTACCAGTCCACATCCATATTACAAACAACAACATAAGGACAAACGATGCGACTCCCAACAAAGTTGAAAACGTAGTCAGCAACATTGCAACTGCTATTGTAAAAACACCCAACCACATCCCTAAAAACCACCTCGATTGCTTATGCAGAAACAATATCAGACGTCTTGATAATGGTTTCAACATGCGCCTTCTACGCAACTCCCTTATACATTCCATCCCCCCCCTGCATACACGACGCCTACGCTGATATTCACGTTCGTCTGATCCCAGGTGGCTTTTAACGATAACCCGCTCATCCTGACAAATTTTCCATCCCTTACTACCCATAGCCATAGGTATCCAGAAATCATCCGACATCACAGATTCGGGAATAGGCACATAAGCTTTTTTTCTTACACCGAAAAGCCATCCAGTCACTATCGGCATCAGACCAAAACGGCTTTCAAGTGCCCTAACTCGAATCTCATGTTTCCAGTAAGATCTTTCTGAACCATCATCCCCAACATCCGGCACGCAGGATAAACCTCCAAGCTTCTCGTCCCCGACAAAGCGCTCAACTATATTCATGAATGTCTCAGGTCTATGGATTGTATCCACATCAATAGATATAATGATATCTCCTCTCGCTAATTCTACACAGCGATTGACCGCCTGACTCTTGCCCAGATTAGGAAATATCTCCAATCTCAAATTTTCACGTTTGTTTTTCTCCCTATACTCCCCTACTAATTCTGCAGTTCTGTCAGGTGATTCATCCAAACCGACGATAACTTCGTATTTTTCGAGTGGATAGGTGGTATCGTATACATTATCGAGTTTTTTCTGGATTAGCTTCTCCTCACAAAAAGAAGGTAATATTATTGAAATGAATGGCAACGAGCTAAATTCTAACGATTCACCTGCAGTGCGCGGTTTCGATCTTATAGGAATTACACGAGAAAGCAGATCAAGAATCAAAGCTGAACCTATGAACAACAGGCTAATTATAATAAGTGCTATTGATAGATAAAACATTGTTATTATTGATTGGTGTTAGAATTTTCGTTTTTTATTTACTTCCGATTACCTATATCGCCGTTCAATATCGAAGAAACTGCTGAATTTAAATCATCAAAGACGGCATCAGGCTCAGCATCAATGTGTTTACGATCCTTACCAGCGAAGCCTGTCTTAAGTAGAATTGCATAGCAACCTGCACCCTGACCTGCCGCCACATCGACCAACCTATCGCCGATCATAAACGATTGTGATAAATCAACATTATGACGTGAAGCTGCCTCGAACAACATTCCGGACTTAGGTTTCCTACATTGACAGTCAATTTTCAGATCCTCCCGCTCACCTTCAAAACCACTCTCGGGATGATGTGGGCACATATAAAGATCATCTATATAGGCCCTATCA
>CAYWIG010000311.1:0-3154 GCA_964458295.1 uncultured Myxococcales bacterium | reverse complement strand
TCCCTCGATTTCAATCCGCTGCCGCCTCCGTACGGGGTTTCCTGACTTACAAAAAGGCGCCTGATAGATTCGTCCTATCAGGCGCTTTGTTTTATAAAACTATCAGTGGTTACTGTTTTAGTGTATCCGTGTTTTCGTTGTGAATTGTCGGAGCTGCGAAGTTTTCCTCCTCGGCCTGCTTCTCCAAACAAGATTCGATCCGACTGATAACCATATCGATCGCCACCTCATTATATCCCTGCCAAGGAATGATGATATCCGCATACTCCCTCGACGGCTCGACGAAGGCCTGATGCATGGGACGGACCGTTTTGTAATATTGTTTTATAACTGAATCCGTCGTGCGTCCTCGTTCCTCAATGTCGCGCGTCAGCCTCCTTATAAAACGTATGTCCGAAGGAGTTTCGACGAATATCTTTATGTCGACATTCTCCATTATTTTGGCATTTTCATAGAGTAGAATTCCCTCGACGAAGACTACCGGCTTCGCCTTCACCCTTGTCGTAGTTCTCTTTCTCGTGTGCGTTTTATAATCGTAGTCGGGTTTCTCGATATCCATACCGTTCTTCAACATCATCAGATGTTCTAGAAATAATTCGCAATCCAAAGATGCGGGATGATCGAAATTCGTTAGAACTCTCTCGTCGAATGGCAGATGAGCTAGATCACGGTAGTAGAGATCCATCTCCAAATAGCTAATTCTCTCTGCACCCACCCGCTTGATGATTTTTTGGGCGAAAGTAGTTTTTCCAGAACCCGATCCACCCGCAATGCCGATAGTTACGACCTGCATAGTCCACCCCTTTCATTCGCCAGTTTATCGTCACTCTCTATAAAAAGTTGCGTGCTTTTGTAAAGATCAACAACAGGCCTTATCTCTTAACCCTATGATATGTATGGAAAATAAAGAGCTGCGCGAACGTCGTGTAAACACTTAATAAATCGGGCCTTTTTCTTGTAGGGGTATTTAAAAAATGATATACTCCGATTCTCTTTTGAGTAGGATTTTTTTCGCATCTTTGAAAATGTTTGATGGAAAGGGGTGGCAAAGCCCAGGAGGTCTTCATGACACCGGTATTTGTCGTAAAAAAATTTCATCGAACAGTTTCTTCCAAATCAATTGGTGGAGTTTGCAGGATTTCGCGAGAGATATTCTCTCCATCATGCCAGTACCTGCCAGGATTTAAAATCATTCCGCCAAAGCCGCCTATCGAGTGGAAGTGGCAGGGAAAATGGTACACCATCGATTTCTAGTCAACTGATCCAGACAATCTGTGTGTAGACGTGTGCTCGTTCGGGGTATGTGTGTTTATTCCCTATGCGTTAGAGGGGGTATTCTCAGAATCCTAAGGGAAAGGAGATCTATATGTCTACTGAAGATATGGTTGTTAGGTCAGGGACGGAATACATTCAACCTGCAGGCTATGTGCCTCAGGATGTTGAATATGCAAATCATGTTAATCCAGAAATTATTTCTGGCGACGTTGATGGATATGGTTCTGTCGAACATAGGGAAGCTTTGGGCGAACCGGTTCGTGGGATGGAGACGTTACTTGCGGATACTCCGTTGAACGTGAGGAGCGAGTTTAAGAAAATTCCCCTCCTGAATTCCGAAGGTGATACGGACTATGAAAACTATGTGAACGCGCAGGTAGTAAGACCAAGTTACATCTCACCGATGGGTTATACCGATGAGCCGTATGATTATGTCGAATCGATCGCAGCCTCCACTACGGTATACATCAGTGCGAGGAAGGATGATTCCGGTTGGTCGGGATCCGGTGTGATCGTGGATCCGAGGGATCTTCCGATCAATCCGGACAACCATCCTCCCGGAACACTTTTTATTCTTACATGTCAACATGTGGAGGGGGATGGCGCCGATCTCTATGTGACGATGCCGGACGGCAGTGAGACAGAAGCTGAGGTTCTCTACTCACCACATGGCTCACCGCTTACGGATAAGATAGACGATGTCGCATTGATCGCGATTCATCCCAAAAATCCTCAATCCTATCCTATGGCGAGGCTTGGATCTTCGGGGGATGTTACCATGGGCGATGAGGTTTTGGTTTCCGGCCATCCGTTAGGTCTTCCTCAACAGGTTATGACATGGGGGCGAATCACCCAGCCGGAGGCGGAGACCGGTTATATCGCTCCAGGACTGCAGACCGATGCGGCTATCAACCCTGGTAATTCGGGTGGACCGATGTTCAACATGAACGGAGAGGTGATCGGTCTTAACACGTATGGTTTTTTACGAGCAGAAAATACGGCCTTCGCACAGCCCATAGATGTTCTGATGGATGATCTGATTGAAATCTATACGACAGGAAAGAAGGTGAGGGGGTATATGGGGGTTCATCTAAAACCATTTCCGCTTCGCGATAGGAAGGAAGTGGGATTTACGTGGGAAAATGGTTATGACGATGAGACCGGTGCATTGGTTGAGAAGGTAGACATCATCACGATGCTCTTTACAGGAATTAGAATGGGAGATGTCGTTACCAGCATGGACATAATGCTCGGCGATAAACTGATCGAATCCTTCGACGTCAACTACACGAATAGATTTCAGGAAGGTCTGATGAAGAGAAAGATCTATAATTTAAAGCCCGGCATGTATGTCGTATATCATGTATATAGGCCCAAGGAGGATGGGGGATTCGAGAAGGAGAAACTCATAAAGGTGCCTGTCATCGGACTTCCACAGGATGTTTATGATGCGGAAGGTATGAAGATATTTGAGCGGTTTATGCGTGGAGTTAAATAGATTGTAGATTGCAGATTTCGGATAGTTTGCTTCAGATTATCAACTGCGAGTCATGGGTTTTGTGTCATGATTTTTGTATCGTGATGCAGAGCTCATGACGCATGTCAGGTATGATCAGCGCGGCGTCAGTTAGCTGACGTGATTCAGTAAGATTACCACTTTGATTTCCGGTCAAAATTATACGATGTTCTGTAACTCCCCGTTTCCACAGCTTTATCCCACTAATAATCCAAATTTCGGACGTGGCATCTTACTTGCACTTACACACTCGTGGTTTCGATCGACAACAATTTAGAGAGGAGGGTTTTATGATATCCGCAGGTAAGAGGGTTACGCCATACATCGATTCGAGCAAAATGCCTCAAAAAGTGGTCTTTTCGG
>CAYWIG010000310.1:0-3185 GCA_964458295.1 uncultured Myxococcales bacterium | reverse complement strand
TAAGCAGATTTGGCCTGAAAGGGCAAGACTAATGCGGAAAATATGGCAAAAGGTCGATTTCACGCAACTTTTTTCCAAAAAAATCGATATATGTAACGGTTCTATCAGGGGGATTTAGGGACACTAATGATAGCTCATGCTTATAGTCCTGGCGTAAATCTGGGCCAGCTAGCCACACGCATATGGCCGGGCGGAGGTGCACCCACGGCCGTCGTCTCCACTTTTGGATCTCCGGCTGCTTCGACCGTCTCGATCGGTGCTGCAAGGATTGGGGTTCCGACGATCAGTGGACCTGCAATGACCGCATCACCTATATCGCGACCTGCCATTTCACCCCCATTACCTGCGACGACTGTCGTCCCCGCAGGAATCGCCACATTCGAGGCGAATGGATCGGATGACAAAGACAAAACTTGGGTAAAGGCCACATTTTCCAGATCAACTGGAATACCACCCGGTTTGCGAAGAGTGAGAAATGAGGGGGTAAGGCAGGAGTCGGATATCGATCTTGCACTGACATATATCTCCATTCTCGACGAGCGTTTTGGGAGGATCGTAGATGTCATAAAGGAAAGACGCGACGACGGCAGCTTGAAGATAAATATCGATGAGGGAAAGGATCAGAACGCCTCCGCGCTTATATCCTTCAAGGGAAGATTGAACAGAGACTCAGAGGAATATGGCGAAGTCATCACGTTGGGTAGAAATTCGACACCCGACACACTGCTACACGAGATAATGCATGCCATTCCATTTTCGATGGTCCGTGAGCTGTTCACGCACATGGACCTGCCAGCCACACCGAATGTAAGACATGATGCATCCTTTTTCGAAATAAAGAGGGACATACTGAAGAATAGCAGGGCACATGAAATATTCAGCTTCGGCTCCGAATGCTTGATGTACGATATCGAACGCGAAAGGGGAATCACCCACACCTTCAACAGCAAGATGATGTCGGATATATACGGTTCGTGGAGAATAGCTGGCTTAGCAGGTGTAAGAACCACCTTCCCCTACTTCATGCCACATAAGAACCCAGGGAAGGCCTCATGAGCCTGCTCACGGCGAGCGTCATCAAACTTAAGGAAAGTTCCGACATGTCGTGGGAGGAGTTTCAAAAGGAACTGGATGATGCCGATGGCGATAAGATGTCCGACAAGATTGCCAACCTAGCACAGAGAAATCTCATGGCGTATGCGCGCGCAAAAAAACTCGTATTGCCGGAGGGTTTCTTTGAAATCAAGAGGGGGCTCGACTTTTCAAGGGGTGTTGCGGGAGTGAGGGAACAATTTGCGGGTCCATTCAAAGTTTTGGCACAGAGGATCCAGGCAAAATACGATGCAATCGACAAGATGGAGGGCTTGGCCAAAGATGATGAACCTTTAGCTCCGATTCCGACGGCCGAACTATCTTCGAAACAGATTCCACCAGCAGAAACCCACGATGATAGGAAAAAACTTTTTGCGGCATACATGCGCGCGGTGGACAGCACGCTTGACGATCCACCGGGAATGCTGAGCAGGAACGAAATTGCATCGCTGATCAGCTTCGTCAGAATGACGCCTCCGCACATAGCCAAGGATCTAGCAAAGAGAATTCGCATCTACATCGATGATGACATGAACGATCTCGGAGTCCTCCTAGGGCTCATACTCGTGGAGAAGGGCGTAGCATATGGCGAGAAACTCGTAGGGGAATTCCTGGATATAAACACACTAGACGACGCTATGCCAGCGATCGTCAGGGTAATGGGTTCAAAACCCATTCACGATTATGTGGAAAAGGCGTACGCAGATTTCCAAGAGACTAGAAGAGAACTTGTGGAACCCATAAGAATTTGGGCGCTCGATCAGATAATCTTTGAAGACAGCGGTGAAGATGAAATAGAGACAGCCGTAGGGAGAATACTCGAGACGCCAGAGCTCATGGGTGAACAGGGCTTCGCAACGCTTGGAAGTTGGCTGATAGACTACACAGATGTCGACTATGATGTTGATGAAGGCGATTTCATGCGTCTTCGCGCTGCCCCCTCCTCTGAACTCGCTCGTAAACTTGGAACAGTAAGAATGCGTTACAGTCACCTCCTGAGTGCAATCGATGCGGCCTCCAAGGCAGAGAGTTTAGACGATAATACTGAGGGACTGTTGCAAAGAATTCGGGGGGAACTATCAGAGAGGAGAAGTCATTTCCTGGCGAATCTCTCACCGATAATATCGCGGGGAACGCCAAGTTCTGACGTATCTAAATGGGGCAGCGCCGCAGACTTCACTATATTTTATGAGAGAGAGGAACTAGACGAGTTCCTGGGTACCCTGGATCCCAATTTTGCAGTTCAAATTCGTATCGATTTCGAAAATGATCTTTCAGAATGGTGGAGCGATCCGAATGCAATTCACGGAAGGATGTCCGAACTTTTGGATAAGGTCTCCACCGAGGAGGACAACGACACCGCCCATGCCGCCGTCTCGGAACTCTTCGATATAATCCAGAGTTCAATATCAAAATTTGATAATTTGGAGGAATCCCCACAGGATAATCTCGCATCAGATCTTCCACGACTCATATCAGAATACAGGAGAAGGCTGGGTATATTTATCGCCCATAGAAAGGCCCATTCAAGCGGCGATGAACTGATGGATATCACAGTTAAGTTTGAAAACTTTGCAGTTATCGACCTCGAGTTCGTCGATTCCCATGCGGTTCAACCGAGGGCGGAGGCATACGGAACCCAGTTGGATCCTGGCCTATCATATCATGAAGAGTTCGATGATGCCGATCTGAAGTGGAAAACCCTCACGCTCCACGTAGATCCATCGCGGATATCGGATGAAGATCTTGAACAACTGAGAACATCCCTCGACGAAATTCTAGAGATTGATAGAAGTAAGAGGGCGGAAGATGGTAACCAGGATGACAAGACCGACATAACCATTGCACACAACATCCTTCCATATCTCGCCTTCCAATTGTCCCTCGCCATAGAACAAGGTAGAGTGGAATTGGCGACTCGGATACGCAACTTCGTCACCGAAGAGATTCCGAAGAGAATACCTCCGAAGAGTAAGTACATGCGCTTGATTCCGGACAGGGATGATGCGAATGCTTTTGAAACCACTTGGTCGGAGTCGTTAACTTATCAAACATTAAATTACCAGCTTCAGTATTCTCTCTTGCTAAGTCAA
>CAYWIG010000309.1:0-3190 GCA_964458295.1 uncultured Myxococcales bacterium | reverse complement strand
GATTCGTACGATTGAACACCTCAGAAAGGAGAATCCGGACTGTCGTTTCTATCTCGTGACCGGTACTGATGTCAGGCGGGAGGCACCGGACTGGTATCAGTTCGACAAGATTCGTGAGGTTGTCGAAATAATTGAGGTGCCAAGGGGTGAGGATTCATCGATACCCGATGTCAGTTCGACCGAAATTAGAAAAAATATTCAAAAGGGCGAAACGTTCCATAAGGACGTTGAAGGTGAGGTTGCCCTGTATATAATTACAAAGAGTTTGTATAGAGAGAAGGACTAGGCTAGAAAGTCGCGCCACCCAGCACTGCGCAATCGTAATTCCCCTCAAAATTTACAAAACATCGTGCACCGAGGGAGATTCCGGCTCCCCGTTCTGTGCCGTCGAACGGTATGGTCACATCTACGCCAGCTACACCTCCCACATGTGCACCGGAATCATCTCCGAAGAAGATGTCGTTATCCAGTCCTGCGAGCAGTCTTATATATGTCCATTTGTATTGAACACCCAACTGTGAGTGTATTTCCAAGTTCTGGTCGCTTCCTCCGATGAAGACCGTTACGGCCGAAAAAAGCGGAAGTCCCTTCCAATCCCTGTGAATGTTGAGTGCGAATCTAGGATCAACCACAGTGGCTCCTGCAGTTATATCCATTCTCTTTGTTATATCCGATACAACTCCGGGTTTAAATGCGATCGGCATACTGGCGCTAGCCCCCGCTGAAGCCAGCGGATCATAGCCCACTCCCTGTCCAACACCCGTCATGACGGTATTCAATAGATAGGTTCCAAAGTTTGCCCATTCTTCACGTTCTATTTTGTCGTCATCGGATAGGGCCCTTCTCTTTGAAACAGATTCTATACCGGCAATAGCGTAGGATCCCAATCTAGTGGCTGAGAGAAAGTCTCCGATAGCGCCTGACTTTCCAGCGTCCCCATCTAGAATTGAAAAGAGAATTCCTCTTCCGAGTAATCCGGAAAAATATCCCCAGTAGGCATCAGATCTTAAGTAAGTTCCGCTTGAATCGCCGAGTCCTCCGAGGAAGGTCGATCCAAATCTGAAATAACGCAGGTTCTGAAATGGACCACCGCCGCCACTACCACCGCCGGCATGCATGCCATAATCCTCGAGTATCTCCTGTTGATCGGAGAGGGTTGCGTTCATTGAATATCTGAACACACCTCCGTGGATGAGTTTTAGGAATCCAAAGACGTCTCTTACGGGGCTTATGGTTACATCGGCGTTTCCATCGGAAAATAGGGATGCGGATGACCATCCGAGTTCGGCATTCAACATTACGGCCAACTTGAGGCGATTGTAGGGAGAACCGCTGCTTGCGAAGTCGACACCGTAATAGCCACCGACTCCCACGCTCGCCTTAAAACGCTTTGCGATCATGAAATCGGCTGTAAAGCCAGTTTCACTTCCTATGTCCAGGGTGTGGGTGCTGCTGTCGAAACCGCTATGCGAATTGCCGATCGTAGTTTTACCTATGCCCCACAGGGGTCTTGACTCACTCGATAGTTGTATTCTGTAGTCGCCATCATCATCGAAATAGGAAAGGAAGCCCTTCTTCGATCCGCCGCCAACTTGAAAACTCCAATGCTTATTATCGGTTCCAGCTGTATTTCCCTTCGATGTTCCTGAGAGGTATTGAAGGTAGAGGCTGCTCATCCCGTTGAACGTATCTGGGAATTCGAGCTTAAGAGCTCCACCTAGGATGTATCCATCACCCTCGGAGATGGCTGTCTTGATGGGGATGCCGACCTTGAACTCACCAGATACACCGATCTCTTCACCGAGTTTAAGATCTACGGTGGGATCCTTCTTCTTCATATCTGGAGTTACTCTGTCGCCCATAAATTCAGTAGTAAGTCGTAAGTTGTAAGTGTTAAGTCTTTATTCTGTTTATGACTTATCACTTATGACTTACGACAGATTATATTAGTCCGTTAACGATATCTGACCTGTCGCATCTCGTTCGTTAAATTTTTCATCAAAACACATGCTTCCTTCGAAATCCTCTTCACTCCCCATTGGATCACAAATCCATCCGTGTATGACGACGAAGAGCATCACATCCTTGAATGCGAAGGATAGCTCTTCATCCGATCCGAACTTTGCGCTCGTAACGATCGTCACTCTACCGGTTTCGTGGTCGAGATCGCGTCCCCTTAAATATGCGGAACCTCCCGTGTAGTCGTTGTCCTCTTCGGGGCATCCTGCGGGAATGGTCGCTTCCTCATCCTTGAATAGAAGTCCTTCAAGGTACCTCCAGCCGCTGTATCGCTGGCCGCCGAAGATCTTATCCTTGACGCTATTCTTACATATCGGAACTGTGTTGAGTTTTGGATCATCCAAATTTATTTTAAACTCTCCCTTGGATAGGTTGATCTTTTCATCGGGTAGAACGTTGTACTCCTCGGGGGTTCTTTGTGGTTTTAAGACGCCGGTTGTAAATGACATATGGAAGACTTCATCCATGGGAGGATAGTTTCCAAGCGGTCCGCCAGGATTATGAAAATAGGTCGGCCCGAAGAATCGCAGACCAACCTCCTCGACCGTTATTCTTCCGTCTACGGAGTAATGTCCCGTGTTCATATCATAGAGGGTCTGTGGTTCATTAATTCTGTTGCATAGGTTTTCATATTCCCCTCCCGGCATTTCCTCCTCGGTATGAAATGCTGGGCTGTCATATCTCCCACCGCTCGCGTAGAAGAAGGCGCATGCGCCCCTTCCGTCAGATCCTGCACCGGCCTTCGTAAACATCTTTAGACCCTCAGGATCACAAGGATTAACGACATGACATTCAGATGGCATCTCTGGATTGGTTGTACCAGGAGGCGGAAGGGGACCTGGATACGAAAGCGTTCCAGTGAATATCCGCCATCCGTTGGCGACCGTATCTGAGGGAACGTTTGGATAATCTTCGAACAGCCCACGACTCCCCGCTGGACGCTCGGAATCGTATAGTAAGTTTGCGTAGTCGAAGAGCCATTCATTTTCAAAATCATCATCGACGGGATGCGTATCTAACGCCCTGAATACAGCTGTTATGCCATCGTTCGGAACGGTGAGGTGCTCTGCCCCATCCAGTGAATCGATAGTCATCTCATCGAATGGATCCAGAATGAACGCTCCAAGAAATACTTCGAAATCGGTCTCCTTGATTTTACCGCTCTCGATGA
>CAYWIG010000308.1:0-3197 GCA_964458295.1 uncultured Myxococcales bacterium | reverse complement strand
GGCGACAGGATAGGTATCGTCGCCCCGGCCTCCGCCTACGAAAAACGGGGCTTGAAGAGGGGGATCGAGAAACTCAAATGGTGGGGATTCGATCCCGTTGTCCCGCGTGCGGTGAGGAGGCACGCGAGCAGACCCTCCGATAAGGAGAGAAAGAAACGGTACGAGGAGAAGGCAAGGCTTCTCGTGAGGATGTTTCGCGATCCGAGCATCGCAGCCATCTTCTGTGCGGAGGGTGGATACGGATCGATCGCTCTGATCCCATTTCTCGAAAAGGTCGATTTATCCAGTTATCCAAAAATATTTGTCGGTTTTTCCGATATAACGATACTCCTCCTATACTTTCTCGAAAAATACAGATGGGTGACGTTCCATGGCCCTACCGTGGCGCAGGAGATCTACAAGGGAATGCCTCCTATAACCGAACTCTCGTTGCAGGAGGCCATAACGAAGCGAACCCGATTGGGTGATGTCTACGGAAAGGATGTTCATACGATAAAACCGGGCGAGGCACAGGGAATTATCGTAGGAGGCAATCTGACCCGGATGCTTCGTACCCTCGGCACACCATTTGAGATAGATACGAGGGATAGGATCCTGTTCGTAGAGGAGTACGATGAGGGTCACATGAAGATCGATGGCGATCTGAATCATCTGAAGTTGGCAGGTAAGTTCAGTAGGGTAAGGGGTGTCGTCTTCTCAGAGATGAACAAGTGTCTGCACGGTAAGAAGAGTGAGATGAAAAAATTCTTAAGGCGCTATTTTAAGAATATGGATTTTCCAGTTGTGTACGGATTTCCTTCCGGTCATGGTGTGGATAACCTTACTTTACCATTTGGCATCCGCGTTAAGATAACCAGCGATCCACCGCGTTTGATTTTGGATGAGAGTGCCGTGCGCTAGCGCGCTATGCGGTCTGCGATTTGGGATCTGCGATATTTTTTTTTCGCATGTCGCAAGTCACACGTCGCAAATCTAGAATTTCTTTGTGCGACCATATTGCCGAATAAACATCCCCGATTTTGCTTGAGAACTCTGATGTGAAATTCTGAACTTATCATCTACGCAATGTTCGTCGGCACATGGGATGCAGAGCCATTCCTTACCCTTGATCCTCTTGTTCTCGTGATTGTATCTCTCAACGTCCGGCGCTGTCTTTCCACAAATTTCGCAGACGATCCTTATCTGATCCTTGCGAATCTTGCTGCTCTTGGACATGTGCTTTTTCTTAACCTTCTCACGCACCATGTCCTTCTTTGATATCAACCCGGCGTTTATAAGAGCCTGCTTAATTTGGTCAGCCATACTTGAACACCTCCATTAATCAATTAAGAATTAAGAATGAAGAATTAAGAGTTAAATTAAGAATGAAGAATTTTATAATGATTAGTACCGAAATTCTTAATTCTTATCTCTTAATTCTTAATTATACTTTGGGCCACGTTTAAAAAAAACAACACTGCAAAACAAAGCTTACTTTTTCCAGAATTCCGGTACCAGCAGAATCAACACCGTGTATATCTCCAGCCTTCCAAGGATCATACAAAAAATCAAGAGCACCTTTCCAAGGAGTGGAATGGCGAAGTAGTGTTCGGTGGGTCCCACGATACCGAGCCCTGGACCGATATTTCCTAGAGTTGCAGCGACAGAGCTAAGTGAGGTGATGAGGTCCATTCCCATTCCGGCTATGATGATCGATGAGATCACGAATATGCACATGTAAAGGACGAAGAATCCTCCGATGCTCTCGAGGATGTCCTTATGAACGACCTTCCCTCCGAATTTCACCGATGCAAAGGCCCTTGGGTGTACGAGTCTAAACAACTCGCGATATGCGTATTTAAAGAGCAGGACTATCCTCACTATCTTTATCGAACCACCCGTGGAGCCAGCACATCCTCCGATGAACATGAAGGTGAGGAGCATCAACTGCAAAACTATAGGCCAGAGTTCAAAATCCGCCGTAGCAAATCCGGTGGTCGTCATGATCGATATCGACTGAAACGCCCCGTAGCGGATGGAGTCTATGATGCTCGTGTACGTTCCACTGAGATATAGAACCGCGCTAAGAGCAAACACAGCCGCGATGACGATGCCGAAGTAATATCTGAATTCGCTGTTTCTCCAATATGTTTTCAGTTTTCCAGTGAGGGCCAGATAGTGCAGCGAAAAATTTGCACCCGCCAAAAACATGAATACGATGATGATGAGATCGATCGTCCCGCTGTGAAATGCGCCTACCGACGCATTGCGGGTCGAGAACCCGCCTGTAGCCATCGTTCCAAACGTGTGGCAGAGAGCGTCGAAGAGTGACATCCCTGCTAGCATCAGAAGAAAGGTTTCGACCGCGGAGAGCATGACGTAGACAAGCCAAAGGGTCGCCGCTGTTTCACGTATTCGCGGTCTGAGCTTCTCCTTCGTAGGCCCTGGTGCTTCGGCATGAAAGAGCTGCATACCTCCGACACCGAGGTAAGGGAGGATTGCAACGGCCAACACTATGATTCCCATGCCGCCTAGCCAGTGCGTGAGACTTCTCCAGAAGAGAATTCCACGACTCAAACTTTCGATGGAGACGGTAGCCCCAAGGACCGATGCTCCCGTAGTCGTAAAACCGGAGATCGATTCAAAATAACTGTTAATTAAATTCTCCACGTTCATGGGCCCAAAGATCTTGGCGATGAAAAATGGCAGTGCGCCAAAAAAACCCGCAGTCGCCCAGCCGAGCGCTACGATCATCATTCCTTCCCGATGGGAGATGTCGCCCTTGGAGGATCGAAAGAAGAGTGAAACTCCTCCCGATATCGCAAGCGTAATTCCCATCGCGATCGATATTGGAACGAGGTCGCGATGGGCATCCTGCCAAGCGAAGATGATCGGAGCAAGCATCGCAAGACCCACGAAGAGATTTAAGCGAGCCAATACGGCGAGGATGAGACCAAATCGCATTAGAAATACTCCAGCCTTACGGTTAGAAATTTTTCAAGTTTTGGAACCGCTTCTCTGCGAGCCATCAGTAATACGTGATCCCCAGGCTCGATGATCGTATTGCCCCAAGGTACAGTGATGGTTCCGTTTCTCTTGATGGATAGGACTAAAACATCGAGTGGCAACTTCATTTTGTGAATGGGCTGTCCTACGAGTTCAGATGTTTCGAGCGCTTCGACTTCGATGATCTCCGCACCGCTTTGCAACATGGAGAC
>CAYWIG010000307.1:0-3203 GCA_964458295.1 uncultured Myxococcales bacterium | reverse complement strand
GATACCAAGAAAGGTAGGATGTCGTTCTCGTTGATTTTTGTTACGTCCACCCCACCCTTTTTGACAAGAAACTCAGACAATCGTCTGAGATCATGGCTATAGGCATCGATCGAGTTTTGCGCAAGCTGCCGCTCCACGCGAAGATGCGTAATGTAAAAATCTATTTTTCGGTCGAGTGAAGACATTTTAACACCTGAGTGTTTGAGTGCCTAAGTGTTTGAGTCAAATCATCGTTGACTCACCGACTCGAACACTTAAACACTTAAACACTTAAACACTTAAAAACTTTTTGCTCCTTGATATCCCCAAGATATTAATTTATCTTCCCTTCCATGTCCAGGATACAAGATTTCATAGGTGGTTTCCTTCATATCTTCAAGGGACTTAAATTCCTGACCTCACATCGAAGGCTTTGGATATGGGCGATAATCCCTACTTTGATAAACTTTGTCATAGTCGTGGCCATGATCTCCGTATTTATCCACTACTATGGCGATTTTTACGGATGGCTCACTTCACACATGGGAAATCTCGACATCGAGAATCCAGCGGCATGGTACATGTATATCCTGGATGGAGTCCTGTGGGTTCTAAACATACTCTTTCAAATTTTAATAATCCTGATCAGCCTCATCCTCATGCTCGTGATCGCCTATGGCCTGAGTTTCATCGTCGCTGCCCCATTCAACGACGCCCTGTCAGAACGAGTTGAAGTCATCCTTACGAGCGAGGAATCCCCTCCATTTTCGATGAAGAAATTTATCAGCGATATGCTCAGAATCATCAAAATAGAGTCGATAAAGGCGGCGATACTGTTGATGATTCCGATCCTCCTGTTCATTCTAAACTTCATCCCCGTGATAGGTGGTCCCCTCTACGTCACCTTGACGATCATCTTCGGTTCCTGGGATTTGGGATTCGCCTTCGCAGACCTACCGATGGGACGAAAGGTCATCCCTTTGAAGGGACGCTGGGAGTTCGCTAGGAGGAATAAGTGGGCACTGATGGGCTTTGGGGCTGGTTTTATAATACCGTTCTTCGCACTCATATTTGCTGCTCCGATGGTCGTCGGTGGAACGCTGCTATACGAGGAAAAATCTAAATATCATTGACACCAAACCCTCTGGATATCATATTCTGCCGTTATGTTAATTGCGAGGACATCCACCGAATTCACCACGAGGGAACGGTTGAAGATTCCCTTCATCTATCCGGCCTCCCTGGAATTCAATGGTCACAAAAAGATCGTCGTCGAGGTGGGCCCGGGTCGCGGTGATTTTCTCTTTCATCTGGCAAAATCAAATCCTGACGCCCTAATCGTTGGAATTGAGATCAAAAGAATACGGGTGGATAAGCTGATAGACCGAGTCGAAAAACAAGGCCTAAAAAATATAATAATCATTCAAGACGATGCGAGAACCGCCCTTCCCAGATTCTGTAGGGATATGAGCGTTGATGAAATTCACATCAATTTCCCAGATCCATGGCCAAAGAGGCGACATAGCAAAAACCGAGCAATCTCCGTAGATTTTCTAAAAGAATGCAGGCGCGCGCTCAAGGTGGACGGACACATCAATTTTGTGACCGATTTTCACGATTATGCGAAGACTGTTTTTGAAGATGCATCCTCTATCCCAGGATTGGAAATTCAAAAGATAGAGACCGATATCTACCCTACATATTTCGCGATAAAATGGAAGAAGATGGGTAGGGATTTCTCATATTATAAATTTAGAAAGCTCACTTAACCACCAGGGGATTTTTTATGAAGACGATCCTTTTTATGTGCATGGGTAACGCGTGTCGTTCACAGATGGCTGAAGGCTATGCCAAGCAGTTCCTTCCCGATGGCTGGGTGGTACTGAGTGCAGGTGTAATCGCAAGTGGCGTCCATCCTACGGCCGTGGAAGTAATGATTGAGGATGGGATCAACATATCCGAACAGACCTCCAATACGCTGGGTGAATTGGGCGATATTTCGCCGGACATAGTCATAACCCTGTGTGATGAAGCTGACGAGGAATGCCCCGCCTACCCGGGCGTGGTTCAGCGTGAACACTGGGAAATAGACGATCCAATCCTCGCTGAGGGCTCAAAGGATGAAAGGCTGAAGGAATTCCGACGTACAAGAAATGAAATAAAACTGAAGGTCCAGGAGTTATCAAACCAGCTATACAACTGACCTACTTGATGAGATTCATAAATTCCGACCTGGTTTCAGGTCGTTTCCTAAATGCGCCCAGCATAGCACTGGTGATCAAGGAGGTACCCCTCTTCTGAACTCCCCTCATCTGCATACACAGGTGCTCCGCCTCTATAACCACAGCAACGCCCTTAGGTTTTAAAACCTCCATCAGCGTATCCGCTATCTGATTCGTCATGCGCTCCTGCATCTGAAGACGCCTGGCAAAGAGATCGACCATACGAGCGATCTTGGAAATTCCGACGATCTTCTCGTTTGGCAGATACCCCACATGTGCATGACCGAAGAATGGAAGAAGATGATGTTCGCATAAGCTATATAGGGGGATATCCTTAACGAGAACCATCTCCTCGTGCTTGTCAGAAAAGACTGAGTTTTCGATCAATTCACGAGGATTCTGTCTATAGCCCTCCGTCAAAAATTCGAGCGATCTGCGCACTCTCTCAGGCGTCCTAACGAGCCCCTCTCTGTCCGGATCCTCGCCCAGCTCCTGAAGCAATGCCTTGATAACCTTTTCCATAGCTACCTCTCCTTGGTCCTTCTTATAGCTTCACGGATGGAACTTTCAATCTTTTTCGGATCATAGTCGGCTACGCTCAGATCTTCATAGAGTTTACCATCTGGATCCAAAAAGATGACGGCGGGCATGCCCATCACTCTATATCTATCCATCAACCTTCGAACCTCGTCGGATTCTACGGTAGCGTTTATCCTCAGCGGAACCAATTGATAACTCAACTTAACTATATCATCGCGTCTGAAAAACTTCGAATCCAACGCCTTACATGGTGGACACCACTCAGCCGTAAACTCCATCAACAACGGTCTTTCTGTTTCCTTGGCAAATTGAAGCGCATCCTTCTGCTCAAGAATCCATTCGATACGAGGCTTGTTAAAGGGTGCCTCCCTCTGCCAATTTACCAAGCTCGTAACATAGAATGCCGCTGGAAACAGGAGTATAATTCCGAGTGCGCGTCTGATCCAGATCATCCACCTTCCA
>CAYWIG010000306.1:0-3210 GCA_964458295.1 uncultured Myxococcales bacterium | reverse complement strand
TTCCGTCTTCAGTTTTCCTCGATACTCTTTTTTTTATGTCTCTCTCGATTCGATCGTCGTCTACGAAGGCTCCCGTCATTACAAGATCGTGCATCTTAATCGTCCTGTAGAGGAGATCATGATAATTGTAGTCGAGCATCCACATCTGACGAGCGCTGGGACATTTGGTCATGCTGTAGTGAGCCGTCAGGCTGATCACGGCTGCGGGATATGCCTCCTTATTGAGGGCGAAGAGATAATTTATGATCGGTGCGTAGGTGTTTATCTCGCTGCACTGCTCCGTAAACCTTCTATCTAATGACTCGGTTGAGAAGAATCCCTTGTCCGATGACTTCCACCAGAGATAGTAGGTCATGTGCTTGATCTGTGTTTCCACATCCGAAGATGGGATCTTCGGGGAAATCTTTTTGAAAAAGAGATTGTGGATTTCGTTCTCAAGTTTCGTTTTTTGATCAAGGAGGTCCTTGAGGGTGCGGGATGTGTTGTGAAACTTCAGCCCCTCCCATTCGTCGCTAGTCGGTTTCAGATCCGCATACTCGGAATCTGGCTGCAGGGATATTCCAGTGGATGCCCCTGAAATATTTGAGGTGTCGAGATATGTCTTGTCGGCTGTGAATTTATCTTTCTTGTATACTTTGGAAACTATATTTTCTTTAGCTGTTTTTTTTCTCGAGCTTGGTTCCATTGACGCTGCTGGTATATCCTCTGGGGCTTCGTCCCTTCTTTTGCCCCATTCAATCAGCGCGCTAATATGGTTTGATAAGAGACGTAAATTGTTGTCGTTAATTTTCTTTCTTTCCTTGTGAATATCTTTCAGGAGCGAGTCCTTCTGATTCAACAATCCGTTCAATTGATTAAACAGGAAGTTCAGTTTGATGATCTCCATTTCAGCGTCGCCTGGTTTTGTGGTTTCGTGGTCAGGGATGTCAGTGGGATGCTCTATCGGTGGTTTGTTTGTTATCTTTTGCATGGGGGGATCTGCCTGAGCTACTCCGATGCCATGCTGAGATGTGAACAGGATGAGAAAGATCAAAATTCCCGCATACGAAATGATATTTTTAAATTTCATATAGGTCTCCTCTAGGTATCCCCCATACAGGGTGTTATCTTAAGCAAAGAGCATGCCGGTTGCGGAGAGAAGTAAGTGTATGGATTTATTAGAGGTTATGTTTCACGTGGTTTGTCAAGATGAGAAGTATAGATATAGAGTCATTTTTTTGGCGCATTTTCTTGAGGCTGCTGATTTTGTCATTTAACTCTTCGTGAGAATCTCTTTCGTCAGCTTCTTTCCAAGCTCAACACCTGGTTGATTGAATGGATCTGTACCATAGAGCGCTCCAGCGTAGGCTGTCGCCAGTTCATAGAGCATGAAGAACTCACCGAGATGAAATGCATCGACCTTCGGGAATGTTACAGTGAGGTTTGGGCGCTTCATCTGGGTGAGAGCATTTGTCGTGGCCACCCGCTCAGCATTCAATATCGTGCCCATATTTTTTCCATCGATGTAGCTGAAAGCTTTAGGAGGATTGTCGATTCGCGTCGCATCGGCATCGTTGAAGGATTCGAGTGCCAAGAAGTTGAATATTTTATCGTCCGGTCCTTCCATGTACAGCTGTACCTGGGAATGCTGATCGGTGGTACCGACAGCCTTTACAGGTGTCTGGCCTTTCTTGGATTTGCCGAGGCTTTCAGCCCAGAGTTGGGCATACCAATCGGCGGCCAACATCAAAGCATCACTATATGCCATCATGACGCTGATGTTCTTCTTCTTTTCGGTATCGAAACAATATTGATATCCGCCGAGCTGATAAGCGACATTCTTTTCGAATTCATCCGTAGCGCATCTTTCCGCCATGGACTTGGCTCCATCAACAAGACCTCCGATGTCGATACCTACGCAAGCGGCGGGGAAGAGGCCTACCGGCGATAGGACGGAGAATCTTCCGCCGAGTTTGGGATATATTGCGAAGGAGGTGAGTCCCTCCTTCTCAATCATGGGTCGCAACTCCCCCGATTTGGGATCGGTTATGATGACGATATTTCTCTTCCAATCTTCACCCAGTTCTTCTCGTAATTTCTGAAGTACTACAAAAAATTGGGATGCCGTTTCGGTGGTCCTTCCTGACTTACTTATCACTATAAAACAGGTTTTTTTAGCATCGACCAGATCCAACATGCCGGAGAAGGTGTCGGGATCGATGTTGTCGCATACGAAGAGGCGTGGTTTCTTGTCTCGCTTCGATGAATCAAGGAGATTCCAGAATGGCGGCAGCAGTGCCTGTGCAGCACATCGGAGCCCAAGCGCCGCTCCACCGATGCCGAGGACGACTACATTTTCAAACTCACCGCTCGTCTTATCGGCTACCTCCTGCATATCGCCAAAGATGTCATTGCGGAAGACGTAGTCGTAGAAGATGGCATCCTCGGACTTGCGCCATTCTTGAATCCTCGAATGTGCAGACCCTGAAGAGTTTATTAGAGAATCTAAATCTGTTTTCGTAATTCCATCCTTTTCACCAACGGCGTCCGACATTAGATTTGTGAAGTCTATGTTAAGCATTGATGCCTCCATATTGCTGTTGTCATCCCTGCGAAAGCAGGGATCCAGCTTTTGTCAATGGCTGGATTCCCGCTTTCGCGGGAATGACACATTGATCTCCTTATTCCCAAATCGATTTTCTCTTTTTCAACTCCCTATTCAAAGTCCTCTGAATTACCGCTCTAACTTTTTCAGCCTCCTTCGAAACGAGTTTATCGCGTCTCGCATCTGACGGCTTGAACCTCGTATACTTGATGGGTTTTCCGAAAACTATCTTCCACTTCGTCGGCAGAGGGATCAAGCCGAGCGGGCCCAACCAGGGGAAGGTGGGTGTGAAGGGGATGTATGGCAATCCCAGTTTGCCGGCCATCGTTTCCGATTTCCATATGAGGGGGTGAGTCTCCTCGGCACCGATGATCGAGACGGGGATGACGGGTGCGCGCGTCTTGATGGCGAGCCTTACGAATCCTGCGTGCTCAAATGGCCTCAGCTGGTACTTCTCATCATATGTTTTGCCGATTCCATCTATCCCCTCCGGAAAGATCATGACGAGATGCCCATTTTTTAAGAGCTTGGTCGCATTCTCGAACGAGGCCTTGATGCCACCCATCCTCTCTATCGCTCCGCCGATCAGCGGGATGTTGTTTACGAAATCGTCGACGAGGAAACGA
>CAYWIG010000305.1:0-3219 GCA_964458295.1 uncultured Myxococcales bacterium | reverse complement strand
AGACATGGTGTTCTTCCTCAGACAAAGCGACATGCATTTATTTCATCACTACTTGGTGTTCCGCATATGATTGTTGCTGTTAATAAGATGGACCTCGTTGATTATTCTGAGACGAGGTTTGATGAAATAAAGGATGAATTTGGTGAATATGCTAACAAGTTAAATATACACGATCTGCGATTCATTCCTATAAGTGCACTCAAAGGCGATAATGTTGTCGAGAGAAGCGAAAAAATGAAGTGGTTCGGTGGTGAGAGTTTGATGGAGCTTCTCGAAGGTATTCATATAGCAAGTGATAGAAACTTTATAGATCTTCGCTTTCCAGTTCAGTATGTGCTGAGACCGAACCTTAATTTTAGAGGATATTGCGGTCAGGTGATGTCTGGTGTTTTAAAGCCTGGTGATGAGATCTCAATTCTACCTTCTATGAAAACAACAAAGGTGAAATCAATCGAAACATTTGATGGACAAATGGAATACGCTCACAGTCCTATGTCCATTACAGTAACCTTGGATGACGAAATTGATATCAGTAGGGGCGATATGATTGTGCATCGTCATAATATACCGCATTCTGAAAAGCATTTTGAGGCTATGGTTGTTTGGATGGGTGACCAACCGCTGGATAGCAGTAAGCCTTATCGTCTGAAAATGGGTGCACAGGAGGAGCGAATCAGGTTTGATAAAATCAGATATGGAATTGATGTAAATACGTTGGGTAGAAGGGATGCTGATGGCCTTTCATTGAATGAAATCGGTCGTGCTGTCATGACGTCCACCAAACCGCTTTTCTTTGATCCATACACGAAAAATCGTTCAACAGGTAGCTTTGTGATAATCGATCCAGTTAGTAATAATACCGTTGGCGCCGGTATGTTGTTGGATCGTGAGCCATCGGATAAGCTTCCCTCATCAGTTGATATACCTTCGGAGATGGTAACTTCTCTCAAGAAAAGGAGGGGGTTGATTGCAGAGCGGGAAAGAGTTGAGGGTTATGGTCACAAGTCCTGTACCGTATGGCTTACGGGGCTCGTTGGTGCTGGAAAAACTAAAATTGCGTATACTTTAGAACGAAGATTATTTGATATGGGTGATAAGTGCATAGTCCTTGATGGCGAAAATATAAGGTTGGGTTTGAGTAAGGGGCTTGAATTTACAGCAGTTGATAGGGCTGAACATTTGAGGAGGGTCGCCGAGATTGCCAAACTTATGAATGATGCTGGAATTATAGTGATCTGTTCATTTACATCGCCTATCGACAGCGAAAGACGTGAAGTTGGTGATATTATAGGTGAGGAGAGGTTTGTTGAGGTTTTTGTCGATGCTGACCTGGAACAGTGTGAAGAATGGGATGATACAGGTTTATATTCTAGTGCTCGGAAGGGCGTCCTAAAGGGTGTGCCAGGTGTGGATGCACCATATGAAGTGCCCCAGGAAGCTGATTTGGTTGTTAAACCAGCGGAGGTAAATGCGCATGGCGCATCAGAGGCCATAGTTGAATTTATGCGTACAAGTGGATTTATCCCTAAGAAACAGTTTAAATAAGGAGCACCGTTTATTTAAGGTGACTGTTAGATATGTACTCGTATTTAAAGAAAATATTATTTCTTCTTAGCTCTAGGGAGAGAAAGCAGCTCTACTTGATCTCATTTGCCGTATTGCTGATGGCCATGTTTGAAGTGATTGGTGTCTCTTCCGTCATACCATTCATGAAGGCACTGACTGCATCCAACTTGGTAGAAAATAGCAGAGTCATCGGGTATTTTTCAAGTGTATTTGGAATTACGAGTGATTTCCAGTTGAAGATATATCTTGGTATTTTCGTTATTATTGCGCTAATTGTCAGTAACGCAATAAGTGCTTTTACAATGTGGGCTTTAATAAGATTTACATGGATGAGAAGTCATTCTATTTCAAGTCGTCTTTTGAGGGACTACGTGAATCGCCCATATTCATATTTTCTGAATGTTAACACTTCAGATCTCTCAAAAAATTTATTATCTGAGGTATATCAGGTCGTCGGCGGAGTGTTTCTCCCTGGTATGCGCATGTTTGCAAGGTTTGTAGTTCTACTTTTCCTGCTGGCCACGCTACTTGTTGTCAGTCCGCTAACAACCATTGTCATATTGGCGACTTTGGCATCATCCTATCTCGTGCTGTATGGAATATTTAGGGGGAGGTTGAAGAGGATTGGATATATTCGTATGATTTCGAATGGAGAGAGATTTAGGGAAGTAGCAAATCTGTTTAGCGGCATTAAGGATATTAAGGTCCTAAATCGAGAGGAAAACTTTTTAAAGGCGTTTTCAAATTCTTCTAAAACATTTTCCAGTTGTATCATAAGTAATCTGGTTATAGGAATGCTCCCTCGTTATGTAATGCAATCGGTTGTCTTCGTTGGCGCTGTGAGTTCGATTCTGTATTATTTTGTGGTCAAGGGTGATGTCAGCAGCGTTTTGCCGACCATGGTCTTTTTTGCATTTGCGTGCTACAGGATGATGCCGGCCGTTCAGCAGATATTCGAGTCCGCTACCAAGCTTCGTTTTAACTATGCAGCCGTCGATAGATTGTACAATGATGTCGTTGAAAAGCAGAAATCTGTGATGGTGCTGAATGAGGAAGCTCATTCGGAGGCAGATCGCCTGGCCAAAGTTGCTGGAGACATACGCCTTTCGAATGTTGGGTTTAAGTATCCCGATTCAGATATCTATATAGTCAATGATGTCAGTCTCACCATTGCGAGGAATACTACCGTGGCTCTCGTCGGTGAGACCGGTTGCGGAAAAACTACCCTGGTTGACGTGATTATGGGTTTGCTAAGGCCGAATAATGGTTATGTGTCCGTGGGTGGCCTGGTAATTAGTGATGCAGTGGTAAAACCGTGGCAGAAAAATATAGGACATGTTCCTCAGAATATCTATATATCGGATGCATCTATCGAGGAGAATATTGCCTTTGGGATAGAACCATCAAAAATAAACAAAAGCAGGGTGGAGGAAGTCGCCAACATAGCAAGTGTTGCTGAATTTATCAAAGGTCTTCCGGGTCGATATGATACAGTTGTAGGTGAGAGAGGTATAAGGCTCAGTGGTGGGCAGCTTCAACGTATAGGTATAGCGCGTGCACTTTATAGTGATCCTGACGTGCTTATCATGGATGAAGCTACGAGCGCTTTGGATGGAATAACCGAAGATGTTGTCATGGAAGCAATAGATAAAT
>CAYWIG010000304.1:0-3223 GCA_964458295.1 uncultured Myxococcales bacterium | reverse complement strand
TGATTCTTCGAATCGTTGCGCTAAATTCTTGGGACCACACTGGTAGTTTTTGTTTTAGATTGAGAGGGATCAATGGTCCGTAGTTGTTAGGTGTTTTTTTGGATGAGAGAGTTTGCGATTCTCTTGGTCAACTCCTCCCTCGATTCCAAAGAGAAAAATGCATGTTCAGCATCTCCAATTATTTCGGATATGGATTGCTCCAACTCCTTTCGAAGTACCAGAAGAGTGTTCTTCGGTTCCTCCAAAAAACGATTCATCACCTGAAAGAAACCCTGTTTGTCATCGAGCTCCAACGGGCCGATCTCGTCGACGATGAAAAGGTCACAATCGAAATTGAGAAGCCTCGCCTTCTTGAATGCGATCTTGCTGAAAAAGTATTTTCTCCACTGAAATGAATTGTCGAAGGGGTGGGGGCGGGTATAGGGAATAGGATTCTCTATGATACCATCATGAATTGCGACGAAGTCATGTCCTATCTTCTGACCGCGTTCGACGTGTGCAGGTGTAAGCCACCCGCTGAGGTTTAGATTGTCACTCGCGAACTTCTTACAGAGTTCCGATACAAACGAGCTCTTTCCAGAATCAATTTGATCGCATAGGATGTATATCATCTATATGTTTACCCGTTTCGCTTGCCAGGTGAGATTGTTTACACATAATACATACAATTAAGAATTAAAAATGAAGAATTAAGAGTTTAATTAAGAATGAAGAATTTATTAATATAATGATAGTACCTTAACTCTTAATTCTTAGTTCTTAATTCTTAATTAACACTTGTTCCACCTCACAGGTCTTAGATGTATATACGTGCAAGGACAGTCAGTACGACCAACATTGCGGTCGTCGCCGCTTGCCATCTCATATTAAATGATAAATTCATCCTGCTGTATATCAGATCGTATCCCCTCGATAATATCGTTGCAGCGACAGTCATGATCGGGAGTTGGATCAACGCAGCGCCGATCGGATTTTCGGTATGATGTGTAGGCCAGCCATATACGCCAAGTGATATCACGTTGAATGCGACCATCGACAGTGCTGCGGCGGCGAGTATTCGTGACGCAAATGGAACGACCCGTGGGGATTTCCTGAGTATCAATGCTGCTGCAAGACCCTGCGACGCAATTGCGGTAGCAGGATTTACGACCTGCATATGGAAGATGGGTAGCGAGAAAAGCCATACGTCGAATATCTTAAATGAAGCGGCGACCATACTTACCGCAAAGAGATGTGATGGCTTCAAACCATTCTTCAGTGCGGCATATAGTATAGCGAAGCCGATCGAGGCCATGATCGTTCCGGTAAATGGAATGTGCACGATGTGCATTGCACCGCCGATCGTCGCTTCGATAAATCCCCATATGGAACCGAAGAGTAAAATGGTCACAACGTGTTTCATATTATCTCCTAAGTGATCTAGTTTTGCATATACTAGCAGTGTGCAGCCACAGGGCAAGTCGATCTCGTTGTATTTCTTAATATCCTTTTAAATATAAAGAGTTATGGGCGTAGTGTTATTTTGTAAATGTCTGCCTGATGCACGAATGGGTATCATATTTGGAGATGTAAAATCCCTTATGATCCTTTTCAATCGTCTCGGTGAAACAGGAGACGGGCATGTATTTCTCTCCGTGAAATTGATAGAGCGTCCATTCACCTTCCCTCGCCGATGAGTGTTCGCGCGTTACCAGATCCAAGTAGTTGTTTGTAGAAGTGACGAGTGGTGAGAGCCCCACCATATATCCAGCCGTTCCCTTCAGAAGGGATTCCTTCCCATCCTGACTGTACGCCCATACAGTACCGTTGTGACTTGAGCAGAAGAGACATTTTTGATCGCCGCCGCATTTGATGAGCCATTCCGATTTTCCGTCGTTATTCAAGTCGATTCTGTACGCTGTGAAACAGTCCGACGGCTTTTTTTGATTATATCCATCGGGATAAGGGAGCCCTTGATCGATGAGTTGTTTGATCAGAACGTGTGCTAGAGCTTTCGGTATGGCCTCCTGTCTAAGGGTGGAAGTATTTTTTAGTCGCCTTGTCGTCTCCTCTGGAATAGGGGGAGAGGCGAAGGTTGTGGAGGAGATCAGGATAAGCATTGTTATAATAAAATATTTCAAGATAACCTCACTATAAATAAGTCTAATTAAGAATTAAGAATGAAGAATTAAGAGTTAAATTAAGAATTAAGATTTTTATAATGAAAGTACCGCAATTCTTAATTCTTAACTCTTAATTGTTTAATCTATTCCGTGCCTTGTATCAAAAAACAAAACCGCAACCCAAGACTCAAGACGCATATTAAACATTAAATTTAAAATGAATCACATCTCCATCCTTCACGATGTAATCATGTCCCTCCGTGCGAAGGTGACCCTCATCTTTTATCCTGTGCTCATCGCCGGCCTTGATCAAGTCATCGTATGAATAAACATCCGCGCGGATAAAGCCGCGTTCGAAATCGGTATGAATTTTTCCCGCCGCTTGTGGGGCTTTGGTCCCCTCCCTTACCGTCCAGGCGCGTGCCTCGGGGCCATCCTTCGTGAAAAACGTTATTAAATTTAACAAGGCGTAGGTTGCGTGGATGAGCCTTGGAAGGCCAGCTTCGGACAATCCAAGATCGTCGAGAAACTCACGCCTCTCTTCGGGATTTAAATCGCCCAGTTCATCCTCTATGGATCCGCACAGTTCGATCGCTGGAATCCTCTTCTCCTTGGCATAGTCGAGAGTTCTCTTTACCATTTCGGATGGTTTCTTCACGTCGGTCTCGTTGACGTTTAGGATATAGATGACGGGCTTACTCGTCAGAAGTACAAAGTCACCCAGCTCCTTCCATTCCGATTCTGATATTCCGGCCTTGATGGCCGGTTCGCCAGATTCCAAAGTGGACTTGATCTTTTCGAGCAGGGGAAACTCTTTTTTCGCCTCTTTGCTTCCGGTCTTCGCCGCATGGGCGATCTTGCTGAACCTCTTTGTAACCATCTCAAGATCGGCGAGCGCCAGCTCCGTCTCCACGATTTGGATATCGTGTATAGGATCAACTTTATCATAGCTATGAACGACGTTTGGCGCATCGAAGCACCGAACAACGTGCGCTATGGCGTCAACATTCCTGATGTGACCCAGGAACTGGTTTCCGAGTCCTTCTCCCTTATGCGCGCCTTCGACCAATCCTGCGATATCAACGAATTCCACCTGTGTCGGCACCACCTTCTCAGGTTTG
>CAYWIG010000303.1:0-3223 GCA_964458295.1 uncultured Myxococcales bacterium | reverse complement strand
TCCACACATATTCGTATCTCGCTGCTCGTGGCTCGTGCATTCTTTACTGGTCACGAGTCACAAGCCACGAGTCACTGAATTAACCAGCCAATTCCGAAATCGTCTTTATCCACTCATCATAAAGTTCCGATAGATCAACCGATATTCCGTCATTGATGTTCAGCTTAGGACCACCCACTACGCCGATCTTCACAGCTGCTGCCCCAAGCCCCTTGGAGATCGTGAGTATTTGATCCACATTTTCAGGTGCTACAGAAATAAGGATTCTCGATGGAGACTCGCCGAAAAGAAGCGCATCCGCTCTCATTTCATCCTCAAGATTTACGGTTGCACCTACAATACCGTCAGGCTTGCTGAGAGAACATTCGGCAAGGGCCACAGCCAATCCTCCATCGGATACGTCGTGTGCGGAATTGATGAGTCCCCTTCTGATACCAGTCCTACAGGCGTTTTGAACTGCCTTCTCCTTTTTAAAATCTAAAAGGGCGGGACCACCCTGAACCTTACCATGAATCTGCTGTAGATATTCGCTGCCGCCAAACTCCACCTGATTTTTGCCGAGCAGGATTATTGCATCCCCATCGTTCTTCCACCATTGAGTACAATGATATTCGATGTCCTCGAGAATTCCCACCATACCTATCGTGGGAGTCGGATAGATCGCCTCACCCTTGGTCTCGTTGTAGAAACTCACGTTGCCACCCGTAACCGGTGTATTGAACTGTTTGCACGCTTCAGAGAGACCCGCTGTAGCTTGTCGGAACTGCCACATTATCGCCGGATTCTCCGGGTTGCCAAAATTGAGACAGTTCGTAATGGCGAGTGGCTCCGCACCCGAACAGGATATATTTCGTGCTGCCTCAGCTAACGCTAAAACGGTACCCGCATAAGGATCGAGATAGCATTTTCTGCTATTACAATCCGTTGAAATCGCAATACCCTTACTGGCCCCCTTCACTCGAACCACAGCCACATCCGAACCCGGTAGGATTACCGAGTTGGTCATGACCATGTGATCATACTGTTCATAAACCCATCTTTTGGATGCTAAGTTCGGTGAAGAGACGAGCTTGATTAAAACGTCGTTTAAATCTTTTGGTATCGGTATCGACTCCACATCCAATTTCTGGACTTCGCGCTGCCAGTCCGGTTCACGAACTGGACGTTCATACATCGGAGCTTGGTGAACTATAGGAGCTACGGGAATATCAGACACGAGACTGCCGTTTTGAAATACCTGAACCCTACCGTTGTCGGTAACCTTACCAACGACAGCAACATCGAGTCCCCATTTTTCAAATATCTTTCTGACATCACCCTCACGACCCTGCTTCGCGACTATCAACATGCGCTCCTGAGATTCAGACAGCATAAGCTCATATGACGTCATGCCCACTTCGCGCTTCGGTACACGATCTAAATCCAGCTCCATCCCGGAACCAGCTCTATCCGCCATCTCAAAGGATGAACACGTAAGGCCAGCGGCACCCATATCCTGAATACCGACGATCGCATCGGTCGCCATGAGCTCCAAACAGGCCTCGAGTAGCAACTTCTCTGTAAATGGATCACCGACCTGAACCGTAGGACGACGCTCCTCTTGACCATCGCCAAATTCATCGGATGCCATAGTGGCACCGTGGATTCCATCACGACCGGTCTTCGAACCTACGTAGATGACTGGATTTCCAACTCCGCTCGCCTTGCCGAGAAAAATCTTGTCTGCATCCATAAGGCCTAAGGTAAATGCGTTGACCAAAATATTTCCATTGTAGCAACTGTCGAAGAAGACCTCTCCGCCGACCGTCGGTATACCCATCGTATTTCCATAGCCGGCTATACCCGCGACCACCCCATTCAGGAGATAAGGCGTCCTTTCATTGTCATGCGCACCAAAGCGAAGGCTGTTCATATTGGCAATTGGACGAGCACCCATGGTAAATACATCTCGCAAAATCCCACCGACGCCAGTCGCCGCACCCTGATAGGGTTCGATAAAGGATGGATGGTTATGACTCTCCATCTTAAAACAGACTGCCTGTCCATCACCGATATCGACTATTCCAGCATTCTCTCCAGGACCTTGCAGAACCTGCGGACCTTCTGTAGGCAGCGTTTTGAGATAGACCTTGGAGCTCTTATAGGAGCAGTGCTCAGACCACATCACGGAGAAGATACCAAGCTCAGTATAGTTGGGCTCGCGTCCTAACACCTCTACCACGTGTTTGTATTCGTTTTCGGAAAGTCCATGCTCCTTGATCAGCTCAGGTGTTATTTGGGGATCATGTTTCATTTTATTGCCTTCAATCTATTCAAGATTGGTTAATATCAGTTAACAACGGTTAATATCGGTTAATAATAGTTGCTTTTTGTAACCGTTATTAACTGTTATTAAGTAATATTAACGGTTATCAACCGATTTATTTTTCTGATGCCACTCAACGATTGATTCAAATATCTTAATGCCGTCCACATTCCCGAGAAGCTGTTCACTACAGCGTTCGGGGTGTGGCATCATCCCGCACACGTTACCCTTATCATTTGTGATACCTGCGACCGAACCGTATGAACCGTTCGGATTTGATTCCTCATCGATATGACCATCGGGTGAACAGTATTTTAAGAGCACCTGATTATTTTTCTCCAACCGAGCTAAAGATTTTTTATCCAATGAGAAATTTCCGTCCATATGCGCAATGGGTATTCTTAAAACATCCCCAGCCACGTATCCATTTGTAAACGGCCCATCCTTATGCTCCACCCTCACATAGACATCCTTGCAGATGAATTTCAGCGATCTGTTGCGCATAAGCGCACCCGGAAGGAGACCCGCCTCCTGCAAAATTTGAAATCCGTTACATATGCCTATTACCAGCCCGCCCTTCTCCGCAAAATCACGAACGGAATTCATAACTGGGGAGCACGCAGCCATCGCTCCAGACCGAAGATAATCACCGTATGAAAAGCCACCCGGAAGGATCAAACAATCGCATCCCTTAAGATCCGAGTCCCTGTGCCATATAAACTCAGCCTCATGACCGAGCTGCTTCGCCACCACATGAAAACAATCGTGATCACAGTTGCTCGCTGGAAAGACTATCACTCCAAATTTCACCTATAACCCCTTTTCTATTCGGACATCTCTATCCGATAGCTCTCAATCACCGTATTGGCCAAGAGCTTCTCGCATATTTCATCCAGCTTGGCTTCGGCCTCCGCCTCA
>CAYWIG010000302.1:0-3225 GCA_964458295.1 uncultured Myxococcales bacterium | reverse complement strand
CAGCCTTGTAGATTCAGCCGAGACGACAGCCTCCGCCCTGGAGCGCTTGCTAAGCGCCGAAAATATTCAGGTGAAGGATGGGAGCGGTTCATACAAACTATATGTAACCGATCTGCCGAATAAATTTGAAAAGATCGCCGGCAATTTTCTAGGCTGCGAGCCGCCAAACGTAACCAGGGTGGATCTTTGATCAACGGCTATTCACTTGCAATTTCCCCGCTTCTATAAGATTCTATAGGGCAACAGCTTGATATTTATGTTTATCTCCCTCCGTGGGGATTAATTCCAAAATAGGGGTTTTTGTGGATAGAGTTTTGGTGCGAATATCGATCGTCGTTGCATTTATCGTATGGATGATTCCCTCATCCTCGAGTGCACTCACCGACGAAGGATATAAATCCTTACACACCTTTTCTAAGGTCCTTCATTATATTGAAGATAACTATGCCGGAGAGGTAAACGAGGAGGAGCTGATACAGGGTGCAATTCGCGGCATGCTCGCCACGTTGGATCCGCACAGCGTCTACATGTCCCCCGAAATATATCGCGAACTGAAGGTCGACACGAGGGGGCGGTTCGACGGCATCGGCATCGAAGTTACGGTCAGGAAGGGATCCCTCATGGTCGTATCGCCGATAAAGGGTACTCCCGCCGATAAGGCCGGCATTCATGCCGGTGATCGAATAATGAGGATAAACGGGAAAACCACCACCGGCCTTGACTTGAGCGAAGCCGTCAGTCTCATGCGCGGTAAGCGTGGTTCCAGGGTGAACTTGGGTCTCATGAGGGAGGGTGAAAAGGGATTGGTCGATGTAACCGTAACCCGCCAGGTCATCAAGGTTCCAAGTGTAAAGGCGGAGCTCTATGATGATAAATACGGTTATGTGAGCGTTATAAACTTTCAGCAGGGAACGGCCAGGTCACTCGAGAAGTCTATAAAGAGAATGAACAAAGAGCTCAGATTCAACACGAAGAACAAGGATGCTGAGATCGAGGGCCTGATCGTCGATCTCAGAAAGAATCCGGGGGGGCTCCTCGATCAGGCCGCCGCCGTTTCAGACCTCTTTTTGTCGAAGGGAACGATAGTCAGCACTGAAACTCGCGGCAAGGAGATCGATAGGCGCTTTGCACACATAGATGGTACACAACCTGACTATCCGATCCTCATACTGGTTGATGGCGGTTCCGCATCCGCGTCCGAGATAGTCGCGGGCGCTCTGCAGGACAACAAGCGTGCGGTTGTTATGGGTACGAAATCGTTCGGCAAGGGTTCCGTTCAGACCGTGATCGATCTCGATGACGGCTCCGGCCTCAAGCTTACGATCGCGAGATATTTAACCCCAAACGGCAGAATAATTCAGGATCAAGGAATTAAGCCGGATATCGAAGTTCCCGTGAAGCCACCTTCAGCGAAGAAGGAGGGTGAGGATGAGAAGGTTTCCGGTGCACCTGTAGATTACCAGCTGGAGCGAGCTCTGGAATATATGAGGAGCAAAGCCAGTTCGTTCAAAAAATAGATACAACATTTTGATTGGGAGGAAGTTATGAGTAAGAGGGTTGGAGTTTTGACAGGGGGTGGTGATTGCCCCGGTCTAAATGCCGTTATCAGAGCCGTCGTCAGAAGATCGATCGTGCATGGCGACTATGAAATCTTGGGTATCAAACACGGATGGAGAGGTCTGCTCGAGATGGACACGAGCGAGCTGACGCGTCGTGATGTTCAAGGGATACTTTACAGGGGCGGTACAATTTTGGGAACGAGCAGAACGAATATCTTTAAAGATAAAGCAACGAAGAAACAGGCTTTTTCAAATTATAAAAAACTGAATCTGGATGGGATGATCGCTATAGGTGGTGAGGATACGTTGGGTGTTGCAAAGAAGCTCACCGATGAAGGTCTTAACGTGGTTGGTGTTCCGAAAACCATCGACAACGATCTGATGGGAACCGACTTTACATTCGGTTTCAATACGGCGGTGGAGATCGCGACGGATGCGATTGACAGGCTTCATACGACTGCTGAATCGCATGATCGCGCATTGGTGTGTGAGGTGATGGGAAGACATGCCGGTTGGATTGCGACTTATTCCGGAATAGCGGGAGGTGCGGATTGTATCCTCATCCCCGAACAGCCGATCGACATCGACGAAGTGTGTGAGATGGTATGGAGAAGACATAAGGGCGGAGTTTTCTTCAGCATCATAGTCGTAGCCGAGGGGGCGAAGCTCAAAGGGCATGACGAGGTTCTCGCTTCGAAACACCTCGATGACTTCGGCCATGTTCAGTTGGGTGGTATCGGTCAGGTGCTTGGAAAACAGATAGAGGAGAAGACCGGTTATGATACTCGCGTGACGGTTCTCGGTCACATACAGCGCGGTGGAAATCCAACCGCACACGATAGGGTTTTGGCTACGCGTTATGGCGTTGCAGCGATGGATGCTGTGCACAAAGGCAATTTTGGTGTCATGGTCGCGCTCGATGGAAAGAATGTCGTCGAGGTGCCGCTTGCGAGGGTGGCTGAGGGTATAAAGACGATCGATGAAGGTCTCTATGATATGTCGAAAACCTTTTGGGGATATTAATTCAATGCGGATTTCGGATTTCGGAACGCGGAATTAGAAAAGAATTTATTCCGCATTTCGTGCTCTATATTCTGCATATTCTTTGCAAATCCTTGTAATAAATAACAGTTTCTAAATCTACGGCTCTCCTTGACAACATATCTTGCCTATGAATAAATCCGCCCGCCTGGCCCGCCCGCTTGATAGGGCCTATATTTAACAAAAGGGAGGATTTATTATGCCAAAGCTCGATTTCTTGAAGAAGGATCTGAAGGATCTACACGAATCCGGTCTGTATAATGTTATTCGTACGCTCGAGGGTGCAAACGATCCGTGGGTAAAGATAAACGGTGAAAAACGTCTGAACCTTACGTGCAATAACTATCTAGGTCTTGCCAATCATCCGGAGATGGTCAAGGCGGCAAAGGATGCGATCGATAGATATGGTGTCGGTGCAGGTGCGGTGCGCTCAATCGCCGGCACTATGGACCTTCACATCAGGCTCGAAGAGGCGCTTGCGAAGTTTAAGGGACGCGAGGCATGTGTCGTCTTCCAGAGTGGTTTCGCATCAAACTCCGGCGTGATTCCGGCGATCATCAGAAAGACCGACGTCATATTCAGCGACGAACTCAACCATGCATCGGTGATCGATGGGTGTAGGCTT
>CAYWIG010000301.1:0-3236 GCA_964458295.1 uncultured Myxococcales bacterium | reverse complement strand
AATCGTATAGTAGACAACCGCCACCACCACCGGCATCTACATATAGCAATTCGGGACCACCGCCTCCCGTACATGGTGGTGGATACTATCCAGGTTATACGGATCTTCCTAAGGGGTGGTCGGAGCCGGTTGAATTGCCGCCAGGTGCGATCAGAGTTGAGGACCTTCCAGAGAATTATCGCGTAGTCGGGCCAAATCATCCGCCCATCCCTGGATCTGCCCCAATCTATCCGCAGCCGTCGGGACAGCCTACATATTCAAGTTCAGGCTCAAGCTCAAGTGGAATAACTGAGGAAGCGGTGCCACCACATTCAAGGTGGGATAATTAAACAGTCACAATCTTTTTCATAAATTTAAGAAGCAGGGATTCCTCCCTGCTTCTTTTGTTATTTAGAAGTATCTCGGTAAGGTTATTCTAAAAGTCATTCCTGCGAAAGCAGGAATCCAGCAATTGTTGAATAGGCTGGATCCCCGCTTTCGCGGGGATGACGCTATTCGGAAGGAGAAACGTATGAAGGATTTCAAACCCTATGTAGCTCCCGAAACGCATCTGAAGGATTTTTCCATCAAGGCTGTAATCATCGGTGTGATCTTCGGAATTCTCTTTGGGACGGCGAACGCGTATCTTGGCCTTCGGGTGGGGCTTACGATCTCTACGTCTATACCTCTGGCCGTGATAGCGGTTGCCTTCTTCCGTCTGATGAGACCGGTGTGGGGGCATACAGGAATACTCGAGACGAACATCGCACAGACGACCGGATCCGCATCGTCGTCGCTCGCCAGCGGAACCATCTTCACGATACCGGCACTCTTCCTCTGGGGGTTTTCGCCATCTATTGCACAGATTGGAATGCTCGCGATGCTGGGTGGTGTTTTAGGTGTTCTCTTTATGATTCCACTTCGTAGATTCTTGATCGTCAAGGAGCACGGACATCTTCCCTATCCCGAAGGAACAGCATCAGCCCAGGTTCTCATCGCGGCCGACGCAGGCGGCACGCGTGCGAGGAACGTATTTTTGGGAATGGGCGTGGGAGCGATTTACAAAGCTGTTCTTGGTTTTGTAAAACTCATCCCCTCGCATGTATCCCTTAAGCTTCCAGTTTTCAATAAAGCGGTTTTTGGTTTAGAAACATCCCCAGCACTCTTGGGCGTGGGCTTTATAATCAACTACAGAATTGCATCATATATGTTTGCAGGAGGATTTCTCTCATGGATGGTTTTAATTCCTTTGATCGCAACCTTCGGTGAGGGATTTGCAGGTCCATTCTTTCCGGAGATGATGAAACCGATATCGATGATGTCGCCGAGTGAAATCTGGACGCGCTACATTCGTTACATAGGCGCTGGCGCTGTGGCCTTCGCGGGAATTATCGCAGTTATAAAAGCTCTACCGACGATGTATGCGTCACTGAGAGTAGGGCTTCATGAGTTGACCAAGAAGAGAGTTCTGAAGGAGGGAAGGATAAGGACTGATCATGATCTCCCCATGTTCATCGTATTTGGTGGAGCGTTGCTTGCGGTGATTGTAATCGCATTGGTTCCGCATGTGATCGGTGCTGGCGGTAGTCCACTTATAAGAGTTCTTGGGGCGATATGCGTCGCCGCGTTCGCCTTCCTTTTCGTTACGGTCAGTTCAAGGGTGGTCGGGATGGTAGGTGTTACTTCGAATCCTACATCTGGGATGACGATCGTAACCCTTCTTGGAACTTCGTTTCTGTTTCTGCTCCTCGGTTGGACCGATGATATGGGAAAGGTAGCTGCATTGACCGTCGGAACAGTCGTCGCTGTTTCTGCGTCGATCGCGGGTGATATATCTCAGGATCTAAAAACGGGTTATTTGATTGGGGCGACGCCTGCGAAACAGCAGACAGGCGAGATAATAGGAGCGATTTTTTCGGCCTTCTTCATCGCGGCAGCGGTATGGCTTCTCGGTGAGGCCTACAGTTTTGGCTCGGCTGAGCTTCCCGCACCGCAGGCGACCCTTATGAAGACCGTCGTCGAAGGCGTTCTTCGAGGCAGTCTTCCTTGGGGACTCGTCTTTATCGGTGGAGCGATCGCTATAACCGCCGAAGTTCTGGGTACTCGCACCCTGCCATTTGCGGTTGGGTTGTATTTACCACTTCCAACCTCGGCTGCGCTCTTCGCGGGCGGAATCGTACGAAGGGTAGTCGATAAGATGAGTCACCACCATGAAACCGTAGCTGAATCGCAGAAGGATCAGGGCGTTCTCTTCGGTTCTGGATTGATAGCGGGTGAGGGTATAATGGGAGTCCTCATCGCATTCTATGCATTCTTCTTAGGCAGGCCGGAGGGAATAGGGATGATGTGGCCAGGGCATCTGGGTGAGTACGTATCCTTTGCGGTATTTGTGGCTATGGGATTTTATCTCTTCAAGAGGGCTAGAGCGAAGCACTGATAAAAAACAACCCCCGGGATTTGGAAGTTGGGTTGCGTGTTTTAACCCCGGGGGTTGTTAGATTTTTAAAAAAAGCCGGCTGATTTCAGCCGGCCCCTTTATATTGATTTAGTTGAAAACTTAATCAAGGTGTTCACCTTGTCTTGCATTACATCAAACATGTTGTAACATCAAACATGTTGTACGCCGACCAGTCTTGCCAGGATCCGTCTACGTTTGCTCTTACTCTCCACAGATAATCATCAAGCATAAATGTATACTCGCCAACGCTGTATTTGAATTCATTTTTTTCTATGTTGCTTTTTAATTCTATTGGAGATTCAACTTCAGGATGGACGATCATAAGCTCGTATTTCGTAGCACCAGGAACCTTAGACCATTTAAATGTCCACTTTTCTTCTCCTGTGCACTGTTCTAAGTCAGCTCCATTTCCAGGAGCGTTAAGCAGGGGAACCATTTTTGCTTCTTCATCAGGCGGAATTGTAATGAATAGCTTCTTGGGCTTGCTACTGTATAACAACGAATATGTAGACTTAATTTTTATAAAGTGCATTACCGGCATTATGACTTCCTTATACTCGAAAGTTCTAGTGATTTCTGATTGAGATTCGCTCGTATCCCAGTTTCCGCATGTAGAATCATCCGTGGTTATCTTTTCGGAAAGAAGGTTGCCATCTTGATCGTATTCACCAGCTTTAGCAAGGTGGGTTTTATAACAGTTTTTGCTTTGGTCAAATTCTTTATATGCATATTTGTTAGCTAACCCCTTATCGTCATAATCTATCGCAATCGTATTATGATATGACTTCATCCATTCGAT
>CAYWIG010000300.1:0-3244 GCA_964458295.1 uncultured Myxococcales bacterium | reverse complement strand
TCGGCACAACCGCCGGCTGCTCCTTCTTCATCCTCTTGATCAGCTCTATACCATCGACCTTTGGCATTACCAGATCTACGAGCGCCAGATCGATCGCTTCGTTGTTGAGGATCTTGATCGCCTCCTCACCATCCTTGGCGGTAAAGACGTCGTATTTAAGGCCGGAGAGAAAACGTTCAAGAGCCTTGCGGATCGCTACCTCATCATCGACGATCAATATACGAGTCATCACTTACCCCTTTCGGATATGAGCCCATCGTGTAAACAGAGTACGTTGGACCCTTTGCTTTTAATCTTCCATCATCGCTGGAAATCTAATTATGAATTCGGTACCACCACCCTCAACATCATTGAAGCGTATACTACCACCATGCTCCTTGACGATCCTATAGCTGATGGATAATCCAAGTCCGGTGCCCTTACCCGGATCCTTAGTCGTAAAAAACGGATCGAATATCTGCTCTCTAACCTGATCGCTGATACCCGTACCGGTATCCCTCACCTTGACAACAACGATTCTGCCATCACCCTCCACTCCAGTTGTTACCGAAAGCTTTCCTCCCTTTTGCATAGCGTGACACGCGTTGGTCATCAAGTTTAGGAAGACCTGTTGAAGTCTGTCGGGTGTACCCAGAACATTCGGAAGACGTCCTACTCCATCAAAAAACAATTCTACATTGAGAGATTGCATCTCCCTCCTGATAAATGGAAATACCTTTTCCAATGTCACATTGATGTCCACAGGGCGACGCTCCCCATCCTTGGATACCCTGGAAAAGTCCAACAGATCAGCAACAATCTTCTTACAGCGCCCTGCAGCCTCCTCAATAACTTCGACATCGTTGATAAGGTCCCTATTATTTCCGACATCCTTCTTCAAAAGCTGTGTGAATGCTATTATTCCACCAAGGGGATTGTTGATCTCGTGTGCCACTCCACCAGCCAGCATTCCTATCGCAGCCATCTTCTCCTGTTGAATCATCTCCCTCTGAAGACGCCTCTCCTCGGTGATATCCCTGTAGTAGACTACTACCGATGCATCCTGTACATCCTTCGTATACGGATAGACGCTCACTTCAAACTCACGTTTTACGATTTTATCCGAAAGGGATGATGTGATTTGTTTTTTCTCCGCCAAAGCCCTTTCCAGGGGACATCCAACGCATGGCTTCTTCCGCCCAGCAAATACCTCATAACACTTTTTATTTATCATCCCGCGAATATCTTTTGAACATACATTTGCGAGGGCCAGGTTAGCCCTCATAATCGTATAATCCATAGATACTATCTGGACCGGTGAGGTAATGGCATCAAATGTGGCTTCCCACATATATTTACCACGTTCAAGTATGTGGACGAGCTTTTCAAGCGCATCATAGCGCTTCTTCAACTCTTTTAACTTTTTGTTATCCTGATCCTTCTCTGTTGTTCGCTTAGATCCCTTGGGCATTTTTCTCCTCTCATAATGATAAATATCCGAAAAGGATCAAGAAGACTAGCAAAATTTTGACACCCACTTAACTGTTTGAATTTATGATCAAATATGATAATCATCCTGCGGTGGGTGGGTAAAAAATGTCACATTTTTCCATAACGTATTGTATTTTCAAAAATTTGATGCTGTGTTAAATTGGACAATATGAAGAAACGAAATCATATCAAGCTATTGGCTATATTTCTCACAGTAGCTTGTTTTATCACATTCTCAGGATGCAAAAAGGGCCCCGAGCAGAAAAGGGGTAAATCTAAAGCGCCCGTCGCCCAGGCGAAGCAGGCTATTAAAACCCCTGTGCTCCGTGCGCCAGAACCAAAGATTAAAAAGAAAGCACCGCCTCCTGATGAAGGGGCAAAAACGTCCGCCGAAGCAAAGCCGAGAGGACCTGTAACCCTGCCACCCTCTGAGGAAGAGGAGAAGTCCAAGCAGGCGGCAGGTGCCTCACTTGCAACTATTACCGATCAAAAGACACAAAAGCCCGGAGATGCAGAGGGCGTCCAGGCCATCGCAGCACCCAGCTTAAAGCCTGATGAGGAGGAGATACCCAAAGATGCCCTCCCAGTGCCCTATCAGCCAAAGCTCGTGTCGGCGAAAACAAATATCGACATCATCCTCGACGCCTCCGGAAGTATGGCCGCCCCTCTCGGTGGAACCACACAATCAAAATTCGAAATCATGAGAGAGGCTCTGTATGAAGTCATCTATGAAGCTCTTCAACAGCAGGCCGACTTTCCAAGAAATTTCGCCATAAGGTTGTTCGGTTCAAAATCACCTACCGGGGATGACAATTGTGACGATTCTGAACTCCTGGTACCTATGGGCGAACCTGAACTGGACATAATCAAAGCGATGCTCGATAGCGCAAAACCCCAAGGTAAGAGTCCTATCGCCTTGGCGATAAGAAATGCCCAAAAGGATTTCCCCCTTGATAGACAGGCTGACAGGGTCATCGTTTTACTCGCAGATGGGGCTGACAATTGTGATGAAGATCCATGCGGTGCAGCAAGGAAGATAGAGAAGGGAGCGACAGGCTACATAATTAATACCATAGCATTCGATGTCACGACAGAGGATCAGAAAAAACTGGAGTGTATAACAAAGGCTGGCAGTGGAAAATTTTTCATCGCCAGAAACGAGAACGAACTCAGAACGGCACTGAACGAGGCTATAAACTCGACCGTGCCTTACAATTTAAAACTCTCAGCCAGAGCTGGTGCGACACCACTCCCCTTCAATCTCAAAGTCCTCTCTTCAAAAACACAGAGGGTGATAAAGAGGGATAAGAGCCTCGGCACAAAATTGTTGAGTCTCAAACCTGGTACCTACGACATCCTTATCGAATATGCGGAATCGCCTGAGATGAAAAAACCCTCCAAAATCCTCAAAGGCGTGGAGGTTATAGAGTCCACTCGCGTGGAACAGACCGTCAATTTCGACCTGGGCCAGCTCTCCCTATCGGCTGTGAGCAATGAAGGGAAGCTCGTCCCTGCAAAATTTGAAATCATTCCGACGAAGGATGGAAAGCAGTTGGGACCTCCAGCCCTCCTGGAAATTGGAGCGGAATCCAAGAGTGTATTTTTAACTCCAGGTTCATACGATGTCGTCGCCAATCTCCTGGAACTGACGCCGGATGATTTCTCCATAATTGAAAAGAACGTAGCCATCACAAAGGGCGGCACGACGGACAAACTATTCAGGTTTCAAAAGGGAACGGTGACCTTGAAGGCACTGACGACTCAGGATGTGGAA
>CAYWIG010000299.1:0-3277 GCA_964458295.1 uncultured Myxococcales bacterium | reverse complement strand
GACGGGGGATATCAAGAAATTTAAGCAAGAGGTCGGCAAGCATGACTTCGTAGCATTGACCTCCATCCTCGGCGGCATGTCAGTTTTCAAAGGCATTTCAGTTAAGAATGCTGCGAAGACGTTATTCAATGCACCGCTAAAGGCAGCCGGTAAAATGAAATCGGTGGGTCAGAGTTTTGTCGGTGCAATCGATGATGTTGCCGGCGGCATGGGTGGCGGCCCAAGTCTCGTATGTGTTGGAGCGGGTTATGGCGGAACGGGTGGGGCATTGGTCGGCGAGGTCGGAGGTGCGCTTTCAGCAGCAGGAACTCTAACCGGCGGAAGTGTTTGGTCCGGACTCGGCGGACTCTTTCCATCGATCTTTGCGATGAGTCGGTTTGGTGGAAAGGTTACATACGATGGCACTGGATATTCGCTAAAGGGTGCAGGAAAGGGGAAGGATATATTAAATAATCCCAAAAAGGCACACAAAGCGAGATTAACTAAAAACAGCACAGAAAACAACCAAGTCAAAGATGTCTTACAGAGAATTAAAAAGAAACTGGGTATTACAGGAAACAAATTGAAGAAGATAAAGAAAAGAATTCACTGGGCGCTCGGCAAGGATAAAATGTACGGAAAAACGAAATTGAAAGTTGAGATCGCCGCTGCCGAAAAGGACATATCATATGCTAGGGTGGAGTCTGCAGGTTATGATGCCCTGGATTTCTTTGGGATTGATGGAACGTTTTAGTCTGCGGTGAATAATTTGCTTTGGTTGACCAAGAGATACACATGATAGTTCCCTAACTAAGTTCTAAATTCCACAATCTCTTTTATTTTTATCGAAACGCAACATGCCCCACTTTGCTGCCGATAATCAATTGGGGACGGAGAACAATTCATTAACCATTAACCATTTCTTGGAGAGAAACGCTATGGCGAGCATGCCTCCTGACGTTGTGAGATCTAGGTCTTTGATCGAAGGTGCGGGTGATGAACGCACAGCCGTTTCGAAACTTACCGATGACAAGCTGCTTGAGTATTATATCTATCCGAAAAGCTCCCCGTTTAATCGTGCTCTTATCAAGGGCGAGCTAGCCGTTCGGTCGAAACAGCCCGGCTATGCCAAGAAGGCACAGCAGGCCTTTAAGAAAATGACTGAGGGTGAAGAACTCGGAGAGCATCGACACGATGTATTCGATGTCGATGCATTTAAATCCATTCCAATGCCCAAGGGTGGAGTGCTAGGAAAAGTGGTCGATACGATGCAGGGCGGGATCGGTGTGGTGCTAGGAAAATGGAAAAGGATGCGGGGCGATCAATGTGTTAAGATCATCGATACGAATGACAATCACAAGGCGGACGATGGTGATACATGTATCTCAAGGAGCGGAGAAGTATATCCAGATGCGCAATTTTCAGGTGATAATCTTACTGTTTTTTATGCCGGAAAGACATGTAGCAACCGAGCTCAGAGGAAAGAGTTCAAGGACTGCGCGGTAAAATATTTTAGTAGCAATAGAGTACTTACGGATCCTACAGGAAAACGCACAGGGGTAGAGTTTGAAGTCCATAGTCCGGGTGAAGGTGAAAAGTTATTGATGTCACTTGCTGACGAATCGGAAGCTTACGGAGGACGGATAAAAGGCCAGGCTGTAGATACGGTCAAAGCGACTGGGCTTACGATGGCAGAGGATCCAGTTGCAACAACAGCTGCACTGGCCGTAGTCGGTGGATTGTTAACGCATCCGGCTACACGCGGACCGACACTTGCTGTAATGAACTGGATTGGAGCCGGTTGTTCGGTAGGGGGTACAGGTTATCTTGTTTATGATAGAACGACCGGCATAGTCGATCTCGTCCAGGATGGAGATCTAGGGAAGTATCAGGAGAATGTCGGTAATTATGATTTTATAGCCCTAACGTCGATGGTAAGTGGAGCATCGGCGTTTAAAGGGGTAACCGTTGGTGAGGCAGCCAGAAAGACCTTTTACGCGCCGGCCGTTGTCTTCGATAGGAGCATAAAAGCTTATCGAAAGCTATCTGCTGGGGCAAGTGTCATAGCGTCTAAGCTGTTTCGCAATATCGGTGGCGGCGGTGGTTTTGCTTTTGCCGGAGCTGTCGGTCGCGGCGGTGCGTTAGCTATAGAGGCTGATTTAGCGGTAACAGCCGCAGGTGTTGCAGCGAATCCTGCAAGCTGGTGGGGAGGCTTGCGTGGATTGATGATGTCCGTAGCTGCAGTCTCAGAAGCTGTCGTTAAGAAGGGCAAAGCAGAGTATAATGCGCGTGTTAAAACGGAACCTGAAGTCACTGAAATTTGGGATGGATCCGCAGCTGCAAAGAGTGCTGGCAATATCATTGGTTACCTAGGTGAAGCAGGAGTATCGGCCAGCGATATACAGAAAGTTAAAAAACAAATAGGTTTGTTAAGAAAAATGTATGAGTGCACATCATCCAATAGTCTGAGGCAGGAGATTGGGGCAGTCCTGCGCACTATGGACGACGAACTTTTAGTTGCTTTAGATCCATTGATAGAAGGAGGAACAACCTCAGAATTACAAACAGTAGTAAGGGCACATCTCGACAGACTAGACGAGGAATTTACACGCGTTATATGGAAGGTTGCTCAAAAAGCTGATAGAAAACTTCTGGACATAACGATAGCTCGTCATCAAAGGATTGATGGAGTTGAGCATCTTTTAGATAGTGATGGAATAATTCATGATATACCTTCAAATGTTGATTTGTTTGATGTGGGGCGGAGTACAGCTAAGAAGGATGGGCTTCAATCATATCTGAATAGAGCTCTTAGGTTTTTTGCTAATACTGATGATGCTGGTCGAGTTCCAACGGGAAAAATTGAAAAAGTTAAAAAATTGAAGCCTGTGATTTACAAATATAAATTTAATGGAGGAAGAGCGACCGGTGCTGCTGTTCGAGTCGTCTTTCATCAAACGGGAGGGGACAATCCCACATTCACCATATTGAGAGTATTCATCAATGATCACAGCACAGCATGTCAGAGCCGCAATTATGGATTGGCGGCAAGGCTTGCTGCTGAACGTGGTCTTCAAGGTGGTGGTATTGGAATTTTAACATTCGATGAGTGATCGTTTATCTAGGTAGTTAATTTAGGTAAAATAGCATTCCACCAACTATCAAAATCCACCTCTGATTGAGCTCCAGCATAGGAGAGCTCTGCCTCTAACCATAAAACATTCGATGACAGATATCGCACAAGGGCCAATGGAATCGTTTCGTCAGTTCTGATCCGGTTCAGCGATAGTCCAAGTTG
>CAYWIG010000298.1:0-3297 GCA_964458295.1 uncultured Myxococcales bacterium | reverse complement strand
ATATTTTGTTTGTTACGGGTATTCTCTGTTTTATGTTGTATGCTGCCGCTAGTTTAATTGGCCGGGGAGAGGATATTTACAGAATTATTCATAGCCGCTGGGTCCCGCTGATAAAAAAAGAGTCAAATTCGATTACAGAGGTTGCCGACTTTGTCAAAAACAATACCTATAAGGGTGAAGAGGTGTTAATTTTCTCGAATTTGTCAGCAGTGCTGTATTTTGAAAGTGGAACGACCTGTCCATTGGCGCTCCCCAATGCAAATGATATTTATTTAGTTGCTCAATATGAAGAAATACGTAAGTATTTAGAAGATGATTCGCCTAGTAAAGTAATTGCCTATATGGATGATCGCGTTTATAAGCATATTGCAAAATATTTGAAAGATCATAAATTGGTTAATCAGAGTAATACGGGAGGTTTGGTTGTTTATGTCAAAGAATAGTTTGAAATATATAGGGGTGTTTTTTATCGCTTTTGTGGTGTTATTGCTTGTTTGTTTTGCAGTGTCGTATTATGCTCATGATACAGTATTAATAAAAGAAATAAGCCATAGGGATATTGCTTTTAACAGTGAATCAACTGATCCTGCCTTAAGTGCTATCAAGGAGTTCTCTGAGGAGAGCGGTGCGGGGATTAAAGAGTTGGCCATTAAGTTTAAAATGAGGGTTATTTCCATTCATAACTGGAATAATATTTTTCAAACAGCGCCATATAATAAGGGTGTGCGGATGGAGTTATCTGATCCGGCGGGGCTGGGGCTCGTAGTCGGAGATGGTACAGAGACGGGGCTGCGGGGGTATAAGATAAGCGGTCCCCTAGAGCTAAACAAGTGGTATTCGGTAAGTGTAAATATTGATGTAGACAAACGAATAAAAGTGTTTTTAAATGATGAATTAATTCTGGATATTGTTGATGAGAAAATTGCGTATGATATTACAAGCATTGCCGTAGGTACCGGCTTTAGTAAGACGAGGCCCTTTTTTGGGGAGATTAAAGATTTCAGTATAAAATATAAGCTTTTCGATAAATGTAAGCCTTTCTGGAAGAGGAAGCTCTTCGGGGATCAGTTGAAATTTGTTGCTTTGGCAATTGCTGTTATTTTACTAGGCGTTTCCAGTGTCTTTCTTATCTGGGCCCTCTACCGCAGGTTTATTTTTGGTTTCGTTATGCTGCTAGTAGCAGCTATTTTATTAGTATCGTCAATATTTGTCAAAAGGGCATTTTACCAACCCGTTTTAGTAAAGTCAATTACCCATGGCGGAATTAATTTTAATAGTAATTCCACGGACCCTGGTCTTTCATCTGTGAAGGAATTTCGCGAGAATACAGTGCCGCAGTATCAGGAGATTAAGATTAACTTTAAGATGAAAGTGGACTCGACACAGAATTGGGGAAATGTTTTTCAGACAGCTACTTTTAATAAAGGAGTCCGGATGGAACTAGCCAGTCCCTCTTCACTTTTTATGGCGGTTGGTGATGGAACGGAGACAGGCTTAGTCGGATATCTAATTACGGACTCATTAAAGCTGGGAGAATGGTATTCCGTGCGATTGAGGATAGATAAACATAAGAATATAAAAGTACTTTTAGGTGATGAAATTGTCGTGAATGTTCGAGATAATAAGATAAATTATTTCATTAATGATATAGCAGTGGGTACCGGATTTGCTAAGACGAGACCGTTTGATGGGGAAATAAAAGATTTTAGTTTACGGTATAGTTTTTATAAGGAAAATGACGAATGGAAATCCGTCGCCGCTATATTCTTATTTTTCTATTTATTAATTATTTCACTGTCCGTTAATGTGTTGCTTAAGCAACAGAAGGCTTGAGACATTAAATCTACGGAGAAGAAGTATATATGTGGTCAAATAAAAAGATTTGTTCAGAAGAAAAAATGTATCTAGGGGGTTTATTAAGCCTGGTGTTTTCCGTGCTGTCCACGTATTTTATTCTCCGCTATCTTGCCGGTCATTATAGCTTTAATGTTGACTTGAGTAACATAGGAGAGATATTTGCGATAACCAGCGGTTTTTGCCCAGAACCGCGGGAGAGGATGCTTTTTATGGGTGGCTGCCTGATTATGCCGGCTGCGCTTTATTTGTTTTGCAATATATTTAGCTGGGTATTATCCAGGGTCAGTGATGGTGCCTATATCCGAAAAGTATGCGGTGTATTGTATTTTACGGTAATAACATTAGTATACATTATGATTTTGGTCGCCATTCAAGAAAATAACTGTTTTTTCTTGCTCAATACAATCGGTGTTAATCCGCAAAGTCTTATCTTGATTAGTGCGGGTGTGTTTATTCTTTTTTGGGCAATATTATTTGCTGCGCCTGATAATAAATTCGCGTTGGCAGTTAGGCTTATTGAATGGAGTTTGCTTTTATTATCGCTAATATCTATTTTATCGGTATGTTTGTTTTGTGTTTTTGGCACCAGTTCGGTCTCCATCAGGGGAGTGCTGGATGTTCATTTTAATGCCGTCTTTCATCCTGTGGTCCAGGTTTATCAGGGGAAGACGTTGTTGATAGACTTGTTGAGTCAATACGGTCTTTATCCGCATTTCCTTGAGCCGATCCTTAAAATAACCGGATTAACTGTTCTGCGCTTTACTGTTGTTATGGGCGCCTTAATGGCCCTGTCACTTATTTTGATTTACAGATTTCTTATGGGAGTAACGCGTAATAAAATAATAGGGTATTTGGGGTTCCTTTCAATGATTTATTACAGTTATCATTTTGGTAGAGTTATATCCATTGATCCATATTTCCAATATAATCCTATTAGATTTTTATTTCCCGCAGCGTCAGTTTACTTGGTATATAAATATTTTAAGACAAATAGTAAAAAATTATACTATTGCTTATTTGCTCTTTTTTCAATTGCCCTTTTGTGGAATTTTGATACCGGTATTGTTGTGTTTCTTGGTTGGATATTAGTTATATTATTTCAGGAACTTTTTAAGTTAAAGTTCAGGAATATATTTCGGCATTTAATTAGCGGTACGATTGTTTTTATGGCAATCCTGTCTTTGTTTACTGTTTATCTATATATAAGGTCCGGCCAGTTACCGGATTATCGGGCCTTCCTGACGCATCAGAATCTGTTTTATCTCTATGGATATGGCATGATGCCGATGAGGATGATTCACCCCTGGAATATGGTAATCTTGCTTTATGTCATTGGTCTGGTAATTTCATTTGCCTCTCTCTGTTATGCAAGGAAGTCGCTTAAAGTAAAAATGATATTCTTTTTGTCAATCCTGGGTGTCGGGCTGTTTCTCTATTATC
>CAYWIG010000297.1:0-3346 GCA_964458295.1 uncultured Myxococcales bacterium | reverse complement strand
CCACCTTCTCGGCTGTTTCCAGCCAAGTGGTGCGCTAATTCTTTGAACTCATGTGCGGTTTCTATCCGCCTCAACCTTACTTAACCCCTGGGGTTGGGAAGGTTTGGAACTGCAAGGCCCGTGTTCGCGTATTTGAGTGTTCGCGTGTTTGAGTCGTTTACAGCAACATTTTCATAACTCACGACTCGAACACTCGAAAACACAGACACTTTATTATTTTCTGAATGGATTTAGGATTTTGATGAGGAGTTCCAAGAGTATAGGCTCGCCGGCGATGTGTCTTTCATAGAGGGGTTCAGCGTTGTCCGGTGCGATGACTTTACCCGCCATCTGCACTTCGAGATTGCCTGGATCGACATAGCCGCCGCTCGATACCCCCTCAACGTATATCGGTTTCGTGGAGAGATCGATATCGGATACGGTAGTAGATAAGAACGGACGAAGCGTATCTATCTCATCTAAGCTGGCATCGTATGCTTCGATGTGAAGTTTTAGATCGCGAAGATCCACCTCCGGATAATTCGACCAATCGACGGTGGCAGTCGTGCCAAGCACACCGGTAATCACTACGGTTAACTCCTCGAATCCAGGAGGGGGATCGTTCGATTCGTAGATGAGGGTGGGAAATGATTTTAAATAAACGATTGCGCCATCCTCGATGCTTTCATATTCGAGCGTTCCCTTACCCCGGGCTGTGAAATAGGGTTGCCCCTTGATAGTCACAAGCCTAGCGGTTAGCTCCATCTTCGCATCGATCGATTCCTTGGCGGCATTCGCCTCGCTGAGAAACGACGTGGTGATGAGGATAAGGAGCAGCGCTGACAAGATCTTCTTCATAATGAGGGGAGTCTAAACTATCAGGATATAGTCTCAATATGCGATGCGTTACATATATGTATTAAAAAAACCCGCTAATACAAGGTCTTAGCGGGTTTTAACGCATACATGGTGCCACCTAGTCCTCATCCGATCCGATAGTTCCATCAGGTTTTTTGAAATAGTCGAGCCTGTCGAGCGGCATCACGACGCTCGTGCAGATATTTCCGAGATGGGCTGCGACCCTCTTGAAAAAGCGAACGAGCATCGCGATCGCGACGGGATTCCTGTCTCCGTCGTTTTCGGCTAGAGACCAGACGATTCTGTCGCATTCCTTTTCGTGCAGATAGGCCTCTTCGCGTGTAGTCTGTGCAAGCTCCTTGTCCGCTCTGTCGAAGGCGCGTTTGGTCTGATCGAACCACACCAAAAGCTTGGAACGCATTCCTGTGATGTCAGGAAGGAGGGGATCCCCCTTTATCCGGGCGTTCGTCGCAAGAATTTCATAGATGTTCTTGCAATAATCGCCGACACGCTCCGCATCCTTGGTAAGACTCATGAGTTGTAGACATGGAACGATATCACCGGTTCCCTGAACGGATAGGTGTGTCACCACATCGCGGCGAATTTTCATCTGCAGCCGATTCAACTCGAGGTCCATCTGTTTGAGGGTATCCCCTGTCTTTTCATTTGCCTCGCCCTCGTTGAGGTGTGCGGTCGCAAGTTTAAACATCTCCTTGGAATTGACGATCATCTCATCGAACTGCTTGAGGATGGCTGAAAGTGCAGAATCGTCATGCCATATGCTGATCAACTCTTTGAGTACCATCTTACATCTCCTTTCAAATTACCAATTTCTGGTAATAAACATAAACGCTATCGGAAGTATGAAGAAAACTAACAGTATATATACGAGTGCGAGCTTCTTTCTGGTTATGAATTGCCCTGCCATGAATCTGGCGATCTTCAAGGGTATTCCACGCGTCCACGGTGGAACGAAGAGCAGCAGAGTACCGCAGATGTTAAAGATCAAATGTACGAATGCGATCGTAAGGCCCGCCTGATTGCCAGCCAATGCCGCCATTAGCGCTGTAACTGTCGTTCCGATGTTGGCTCCGATCGTTACCGGAAACGCCTGTTCCAATGTTATGAGTCCTGCGCCGACAACTGGAACGAGCATAGACGTGGTGATCGAACTCGACTGAATGATCGCCGTAACCATGATACCTATGATGAATGTGAGATATATATTCGCGGAGAATACACGGTTAATCGACTTTTCAAGTTTTGAGGCGGTGAGCGCCCTCATGCATTTGACCATGTATGTGAGTGCAGCGAAGATGAAGAGAGCGGCTATGATGATACTGATAACTCCGGTGATCTTATCGGAGAGGGAGGCTGTATTCATCATGAAACCGTGAATACCATTTACCACAGGCTTTACGACGGCCTTGATCGGACTGTTAAATGTTCCTGACTGGGCACCGTAAAAGAAGCCAGCCAACATCGACGCCGATTTATCCAAAAACCCTGTTGTGAGTTGAATCGGTAAAATAATTATGACCGCCATGAGATTGAAGACGTCGTGCATATTTGCACATGCGAACGCGCGTTTGAACTCTTCGCCCCTTCTGATGTGGCCGAGTGAAACGAGAAGGCTCGTAATCGTAGTTCCGATGTTTGCACCCATGACGATCGGTACGGCGTTATGAATTGAAAGTGCTCCACCGGAGACGAGTGCGACGGCTATCGACGTCGTGACCGATGAGCTTTGGACGATTGAAGTGGTGAGAATGCCGATGAATAGACCTGCAAACGGATTCGACGTCGTTGCGATGAGTTGTTCCGCCACACCCTTGCCGAGAAGTTTAAACGAACCACCGAGTAAACCGATTCCTAGTAGAAAAAGGTAGAGCAACAGGATGAACGAAGCGGCCTTGATGAAGGTTATATATATAGGTTGATGTCCAGCAGGCTGATCCAAACGCGTCGCTTGCCTAGCTTCCATTGTTGCCTCTGTTTTTTTGCTGATGTTGTCAGAAAGGGTGATCGTGTTTCCGGTGCCCATGGATAGGCAAGTAACTTACAAAAGATCTTATTACAAGATTTGAAATGTTAAAATATTGTTAAGAAATTGAAGAGATCAATCGGTTCTCTCGGTTATCGATTTCGGACTACCCAGGATTCTGGTTGTTTTCGCGAGCTCACGACCCGCATCCGCTAGTTCCGATGCCTCTTTTGCAGATTCCATAATGATATCAAAGGGTTTTTTCGGCTTGAAGTGGTCTTTGGGATCGATCGGCTTCAACTGTCCCCTCATCACAGCCCTATTTCCAGTCACTTCTCTTGCCATATGGCCTCCGAAAGTTGTCGCTTCAATGATAGTTATCGGTTGCTAACACCCCGAAGTTGCTTCGGTAGGGGTATTTTTGTGGGATATTGTAGAATTAATATAATATTTGAAATGTGGTCAGAAGGGGCTGTGACCGCCACCAGACGAATTATAGAACTCCCCACTCCTTATGCATCTGGG
>CAYWIG010000296.1:0-3356 GCA_964458295.1 uncultured Myxococcales bacterium | reverse complement strand
GTGTTCACCGGGTCAACCCGTTACCGAACTCTGTGGTGATAAGATAGATAACAATTGTGATGGGAAGGTCGATGAGGGATTTGAAGGGTTGGGTAAATCATGTTCTCGTGGAATTGGTGCCTGCGAGAGGAGTGGGAAGATGGTTTGCACGGAGGACAAACACTCCCTGAAGTGCTCTGCCGAGGCCGGGAAACCGGTTGAAGAGATCTGTGGTAATTTTATCGACGACGACTGTGACGAAATAATCGATAAGGATATGGACGGTCTGGGTAGTGTGTGTACGAATGAACTCCTTGGTGAATGTATGAGGGACGGGACGCTCGTATGCAATAGGAAGACCGGGAAGTTGATGTGCGACGCACTGGTTAAAAAAGGCATTCCTGAAAGATGTGATAATAAGGATAATGATTGTGACGGTGTAATCGATAACGATGTAGTCGAGACCGCTTCCTGTGGAAAGGGTAAGTGCCTAGGAGGTACGAGTCAGCGCATCTGTGAAATCGGGCAGTGGGGTGAGTGGAGTCGATGTTCAACCTCTGACATGGCGGGTGAGGAGGTATGTGGCAATCACATTGATGACAATTGTAACGGCGTTGTAGATGACGATGCAGCTGGTCTTGGGGATGCCTGCGATAATGGTCTTATCGGCGCATGTAAGAAAGATGGTAGGTTGGTCTGCGAAGGCCCAAGCGGAAAGTTGATCTGTAGCGCAAAACCCGTTGAGCCTAGAGATGAAATTTGCAACGGGATCGATGATGATTGCGATGGTGAAATCGACGAGGGTGTCACGAACGCGTGTGGTGGCTGTGGAGAACTTCCCGGTGAGCTGGGAAATCCTTGCGATATACCCGGGGACGACCCCTGTGCCAAAGGTATCTGGGCCTGTAAATCTGAAAGTTCCTCAGGGATGGAATGTGCCTTGCAACCGAAGCGAACCGATGGCAACGCCTGTATGCCGGATGAGAATTCGTGTACGTTGGATATGTGCCAGCATGGAAAATGTTCACATCCACCGTCGGTAGACGGATTAAATTGTGACGATAAGGATCCATGCACTATTGAGGATAAATGTTTCGATGGAATCTGTCACGGCGGCGCACAGCGCTCATGCGGTGATGACAATAATTGTACTATTGATGCCTGTAACGAGAAGAGAGGGTGTTATCATGAAGCTATAGGCGGTGGCATTGCAAACGAATGTGGAGGTTGTGAGATCCTGAAGAACTTTCCTGGGGAGCACTGTCAGGTTGCAAGTGAGAAGGGGGTTTGTACAAGCGGGAGCTACGTGTGTCAGCCGGATGGATCGATAAGCTGCGTTCAAAATGCATTTCCATCAAAGGAGGAGTGCAACGGTTTTGATGATAATTGTAACGGCGAAGTCGATGAGAGATTTGGGACGAGCACGTGTGGAATAGGCGAATGCGAAGTCACCATGGATAACTGTTCCGACGGTGAGATTAGAGCCTGTGTTCCAAAGGACCCACTGCCTGAAACTTGTGTCAATATCGGCAAGGATGATGATTGCAATGGCGTGCTCGATGACGTCGCAGGTTTGGATCAGGACTGCCCTGTAGCGTTTGGCACATGTATCATTCCAGGAAAAAAGAGATGCATAGGGGATGCAGAATTTCCCATATGCGTTCCATTCAACCCAAGGGATGCCGAAGATGAAGATGGGGACGGAACGGTAAACTACTGTGATCACGGAGACTCCATAGCTAGTGATGTTGAGATTGAGATGGGAGATACTATAGCCCACGGGAAGGGTGTATCTACGAGCGCCAGGTTGTTGGATAAAATTCAAACCAGGGCGGCGATGCTTCCGTGGCACGATGTATATGATTCAGTCGTCATAGCCTCCGGATCTCCCGATCAGGCGATGCTTCTGATAAGCGGAATGAGCAAGGAGTCGGGTGGACTCGCTGCGATGCGTGCGAAGGATGTTGCAGGTGGCGGGACCATCACGTTTAGAAGTTGCACGGCACCAAGGGGGCTCGTTCCTACGAAGCTCATGGCAGCTGGCGACATTGCGGATATCATAGCAATATCCGGAAACCACTACGTGATATACCCGAAGATAGCTTCGCAGATACCATCGGCTATAGTCAGCGATATGAATTGTGAGCTGAAAGGACGTAAGGTGGTAGAGGATGTTAAACGTTTTTGGAAGGATGGTACCAGTGAGAATTCGTGCACAGTAGATGAAATTGCCGATATGAGAAAGATATCGGATTCCCCGTTGATATTTGCTGGTGCCGTAACATGCACGAGCAAGAGCGAATCCGTTTGGAAGAAGAATAAGAATCTTTTGGGAATTGACATCTTTACGCAGCAATCCAGTGGAGCATTCGTGCATCGTTTTGCTCCCGTTAAGGTGGATACTTCGGAGATCACCGATGTGCATATTGTGGATGACCGTAAGGGTGGCATCCTGTTGACCGCACTCTTTTCAGGAGAGCGATTCATAGGTAGGTGCGTATCCACGAGCGATAGGACTGATTGTTGGAATTATGAAGTGGACAAGCCAAGCGGCAAGACTGCCTATTTCGACATCTTAACGGCTTCAAACAACAAAACATATCCAACGATAATATCTGAGGATGGAAGGGCTTTTGTAATTGATTTCGATTCGAAGGAAATGACCGTCTCGGTCGCGGAGGCGGGGAGGGCTCGTTCGAAAGGTGGCGATAATGTATATTCGGCAATCAAATTCCCTTCACAGAAAGATAGGACTCCAATTCTGATCGTAGCGGAGGATGCTTATCTGACAGCCGCCTCACTGAGTTATAACAAGCAGAGGGGGCTGATGTTGAGGTCGGTGCGGGGGGTGAAGTTCCTTCCTGAGGCGGTCGCCGACGATATCTATGTCGGGGAGAAGATGGAACTCGTCAGGCCTCACTCCATGTCCATAGTCCCTCTAAAAAATTATGGTGGTCGTGATCTTTTTGTCTCCTATGATATCAAGAAGGGATTCAAGAAGCTCGGGGAGATGGGATTCTTCTACTGGAATGCGAATGAAAATCCTGATGGATCCGTAGTCGATGTTTCCTTCAATGGGAGGAAGGGATATATCGTATTTAAATTTGAAGATCCTACTGATGATAGGCTGACGTATAGGGCGACGATTCGTGCGAATTACGGTGGCTCACTGGACAGGTGGATTGATGGATTCAAGAATGGCAAACTCCATTTCTCAGTCAAGGGCGATGAAACGACAGTTGGTACGTGGCCTATTAAAATGAAGATCGAGGCATCTGATCCAGGAGGGCTTGTGGCGATCTCCAACATAGTTCTCAGGCGCAACGGCACCATCGAGGTGATATCGGAATCGGAAGCTTCGACGAAATCGAATTGAA
>CAYWIG010000295.1:0-3371 GCA_964458295.1 uncultured Myxococcales bacterium | reverse complement strand
CAACTACATAGATGATGATGATATGGAGTACGTCGCTGCCGAATTCGCGCCAATTTTCATTGCACCTCGTTTCAAGAGTGACGGCGGTGTATGCAAATACAATATACCGACAGTGGCTTCATTCGATGCAAACTGGAATCCGTTGGATAACGAAAAGAACTATGGGGAACTCCAGAGTCAATACCCGGATTTGGTAGAGAAACCGGACAGCTATCTTCAACGGGGAATTTCTACCATATACTACGAGGCCATCGCATCCAAGAGCCATATCTTCATCACATACTATCTATTCTACCCGCACGATTCCTATAACGGTTGTGAATATTCAAAAAAAACCGATCCGGGCGGACACCAAAACGATGCATCGAGCGTGATGCTCATAATCAGAAACGATGATTCCAACAGGGAACTTGAGTGGATCGCCCTTCAGGATCACGGTGAATCTGATTACATTCGCGCCGAAGATATTTTCATCATCGACGGACGCCCCTTCATCGCGATTAAAAATGGCACGCACCAGATGAGGCCCGTGCTCTCAGAGGATTGGTTCCCAAATGAAGACGAAAGCTACTTTTTTGGTCTCACAACCATCTATCAACTCACCCCGATCTTCCCTAGCCTTTGGGCACAGAGACACAACGATAAACTCTTCTGCAGCTTTTTTAGAAATACCGGCATGCGCTTCTGTGAAGAGGAAAAAAAGGCGGAGGGTCGCGGCACACCGCCTTGGGCACCTTGGGCACGTGAATTCCGGGTGGGAGGGATAGATCCGCTGCACTTCTTCGGAAATCGCGGCATAGCGCAGAGCTTCACAGATCCCATAAAGGCATTTGAGGAATTGTATGAAGGCCTTCCCGATGATGCCTACTCACAGAAGTACCTGTACAATCCCTATAAATAATAGCTCATCTTGATCCAATAATCCCATATATAACAAATTGTTACAGTTTTTCGGTTTTTTTTACCCCCTTTCGCAACATGGGCTTTTTGGAACCGATAATAAGGCTGCAAAGGGATTTGGGGTGTAAAATATAGGAGGAAATATGAAACAAGTTCACAGTGCCACTATGGGAAGGGAGGCCGCACAGGTTCTCCTCAAAAAGTTGGAAAAGATCGAAAAGTCGGATCGCAAGAAGGGTTTTAACGAGACAGAGGTTGAAGCGGCCACGGCCTATCTCGAGAGATCGGGGATCAAAACGGGTCCGTCAGGGATAACGGCTAAGAACCTGTCCGCTCTCACTGGCAAGCTTCGCGCCGCCTTGAAAAAAATGCCCGCGGATAAGCTCATATGCACACAACAAAACGAACCCGCGAAGACAAGCTGTAAGGTTCTCAAACAGGACCTTAAGATCGAATTTGGGAAGGCATGGAATGGAGAAACCGGTATTCAGGTAAAGACTGTTCCACACACTAAAAAATCATTACAAACCCTCTTAAGCATCTTTGGAATTAAAGTTTATCAAGACGAGTGTACATCAGCAAACAAGTTCAAGGTAGCGGGTAGCCAGTAAGAGAAAAATTAGGATCTCATCATGTCCCTTCTATAATGAAGGTACACCTCCAAATGCGATGGGCTGGGTCGGGGACCCCAGCCCGTCTCTATTTAAAACGCATGTAATATCATAGCCTTACATCTTGACCGAAGAATCCCATGAAAGCTCCGTTGTTTTCATTCGGGAAATATGTTTTTATTCGGTTTCAGATCGTTCAAACAAGGGGGATAGCACATGAAAAGAACACTCATCTTTTTAGTTTTGATCGCGATCGTCGCGATCTCTTTCGATGCACTTGCCAACAAGTACAAGAAAAAACAACCTATCACGAGAGCTCAGATCAACTCGGCCGAACAAACCGAGAGCATGAGCGACTGCATGACGTTCTGTGCAAGCCATAGATCGAGGGGACGCAAGAGGGATTGCTCGATGTTCTCCAAGCAGTTCGGACCGCTGATCGAGGACGATGGCCTCATAAAGGAATACAACTACGACGACTACACCAACGTCATACTCGATTGTCGCAAGGGCGCATGTTTTTGCCGCTGCCTATCAAAATTTAATTAAAACATAACACCATATTGGGAGGTCTTATGCCTTATTTCGTAAAATTAGTCGGTATCGTTCTACTTGGAGTCGGAATCGTATTCTTTTTAAAACCCTCGCTCATGAAGAAGGCTCTGGATTTTGCCAAGGTCGGTAAGCGAATCTACTTCGCAGGTGTTGGAAGGATCGTAGTTGGAGGGCTCCTACTACTATCGATCCCCCATGTGACGCTGCCATGGATAACCGGAATCGTCGGGGCGCTGATTCTGACATCGGGCATCCTGATCTTCGTACTCGGGCCCCCAAAGATCCATCAATTTATAGATTGGATTTATAATAAATCTGATCATGCGCACAGGATCGCGGCATGCGTCGCTGGCGGAATAGGCGTACTGCTGATATATGCGGCATAAGTGAATATTAATTGTTAATATGGTTCCAATCCCAGGGGTTAAAACACGCAACCAAAATTCCAAACCCCTGGGGTTGGAATTTTTTCGAATAGAGGAATATCTATGAATTCAAGATTATACAAGCGGATATCCCTCATCGGCATATTGGCGATCGCCGCCTTCTTCCTCCCCTGGATCAAGGCCTGCAACCAGGTGGAGACCGGCTATTCCCTATTCTTCCTGGAGATAGCAAAAAGGATAAGCTTCGATTCGATCAACATGCTCATCGCTGGTTTAGTCTTTCTGCTCATTCCTCTCTATACAGTAGTCAGCGCTCATCTCGTTTCAAATACTTCGGTTCCGTCCTTCATAAAAATTGTATTTGCGGCACTTTCCATCCTCGCGATATGGAATCTAGCCAATATGGGCATACCGATCTTCGAAAGTGCACAAAACGAACTGCCGAAGTCATACTATTTAGGTATGTGGCTATTCATTATATTCGGTCTTTGCTTTGCATCTCTACTATCGTTTTTAACCAACTTCTACATATGGAAAAGGGATGGATTTAAATTGATCCTCGCCGATATCATCCTACTCTTTTCACTGATTCCGCTCATACTTTGGGGGATAAGCTTCGGTGCAAAGGTAGGCCTTTGGATTTATTTCTCAGCGATCTGTATAAGATTGGCTGCAGCGTTGATATATCTAAAGAAAATTCCTGACTCCATCAGCAGATAAGATAGCACCATTCCAACCCCAGGGGTTTGGAACGGTAATCAATTTCCCCAACGCGTGGGTGGTTTCTTACTGCTACCGGATGATCCGGGTGATGAGGAGTTATCATCATAGGATGATCCACCACCGTCGATCCTTTTTATAGTGGTTTCTCTTTCGTAGATCGTCTCAGTCGGCTCATCATACATGTCCTTAATGGGAC
>CAYWIG010000294.1:0-3376 GCA_964458295.1 uncultured Myxococcales bacterium | reverse complement strand
ACGATGAGGCCGATCACCGACAAGCTGAAGATCTCCAGGGAGAAGCTCTCGTTTATAGTCGATTCGACCGCAGCGCCCATCGCGTGTATCACCCTATCGACCTGGATCGGATATGAAATCGGGTTGATCCAGGATACACTGGGACAGACAGGATACACAGGTGGAGCTTTTTCAGTTTTCTTAAACTGCATCCCATACAGTTTCTATCCACTGCTCACGATTTTTTTCGTTTTAATCATCGGCCTTACTCGAAGGGATTATGGACCGATGCTTACGGCGGAGCGACGAGCACACGAGACAGGTGAGGTGTCAGCGACCGATGTCGATTCATCTGAGGATCTGACGGGCTTGAGCCATATCACCAAGAAGCAGGGAATCAGGCAACATTGGTTCAACGCGGCCATCCCCATCTTGGTTGTCATCATCGTCAGCATTATCGGATTGTACGTGACGGGATTGGAAGGAATAGCGCGCAAGGGTGAGGAGGTAATAGACTTTCAACATATCATCAGCAATGCATCAACATTCCAGTCGCTCTTCTGGGCATCTCTCACGGGATGCTGCGTGGCGATCCTGATGTCAATCGTACAGAGGATACTCACTATATCGGAGGCGATGAACGCGTGGTTTTTAGGAGCGAGATCGATGGTGCTGGCTATGATAATTTTGACGCTCGCATGGTCGATCGGGGCGGTAACGAAGGAGATGGGTACCGCGCAATATTTAACCAAGGTCCTGAGCGACGTTATAGCACCAAACTGGATTCCCACTCTAACCTTCATATTGGCAGCGATCACGAGTTTTTCCACTGGATCCAGCTGGGGAACGATGGCGATCCTGATACCGTTGGTACTGCCTCTATCGTGGACGCTTTCATTCAATGCGGGTCTTGAACCCGGCATGACACAAACGATCTTCTTCGCAACTACAGCGAGCGTACTCGGAGGAGCAATCTTCGGCGATCATTGCTCGCCGATTTCGGATACGACCGTCATGAGCTCGATGGCTAGCAGCTGTAATCATATCGACCACGTAAGGACGCAGCTTCCCTACGCCATATCCATAGCGCTGGTATGTATCCTGGGGGGAACGATTCCCGCCGGATTCGGAATATCGCCGTTCATCTCCGTAGGCATCTGCTCGGTTATCATGCTTCTGTTGCTACATTTTGTTGGTAGAAAAACGGCTTAAAGCTGATCAGTTGGCTGGGCACTCAACATTGCCATCATCCAAAGGCTTACAATTACGATATTCCTTTCCATCGACATAACAGATGAGCTCCTCACCGGCATACTCACAATAACCATCCTTCGCCTCCTGCTCCGGAGCTCCCTCCAAAGATACAAAACCTGTAAAGTTCTGAGCCTTCGGCTTATCATCCTTATCGTTCAAATCCTCGTCGGAGTCCGTTTCAGCTTCAGCATCCTCACCTTCCTTGCTCTTCGTAGATCCCAAAAACATCTTTCCACACCCAGCCGATTTGCCGGCTTGATCAGCGGTAACCCCTTCAGATGACTTTGAAGAGTCCTCGGTGGATTTACTTTCGTCATCGGCATGAAGATTGAAAAATATCGATGCAGAGATGAACGTGACACATATAAAAAAGATTAAAGACATTTTTCGTAGCATTTTCATTCTCTCCCAGTAATTTCGATAAAATCTAACAGCCATATGGATAGAGATAAAGGGCTTTTTGATTTATGCCTATAAAGTTATTCTCAGTCGATTTAATTTATTATCAACCTGAATAACTCAATGTTTTCGCCAACTTCCTCTATCCAATGACTCTACACAGAATGATACGCACACTGAAATGTACACTTATTTTTAAAAGATCGAAACTTCTTCAAAATTTTGCCGATAACATGGCTAGCTACTCAATTTAGGGATAAGGGATAAAAATGGTTCGTGGAGTCACATCATTTGCCGATAATCCGGCTGTATTTCAAAGCAGTCAGTCATTATTATCGGCGTATCAAACGGCCAACCAAACCGCCATTCAAACTGGCAGCTGGGCTTCGGTTCAATATGGTGTCGGCAGCCTATTTCAAGCCTTTGGAACCGTCGGTGCTTTTCGCGCGACAGATAACTTTGTATTCGGAGAGTCTCCTGGCAATTACGATCCGACAAACGAGTATCAATCACGATGGGTTGAACACGCCATACAGGTTACACCGGAGGAAGCCTTTCCTGTAATTCAGTCCGCATTCTTCATGCCCGATGGACAATTTGGTGAAGCACAGGACGCCACTCCATTAGCCGCCCGTCTGTTCGGTGATCGATTCAAAGATACGGGCACTCCAATTGAAGGCCTCTTCGATCTCGATATTCGCGCATCCGCTGAAGATGGACTGGTCATGGTAGAGAAAGGACTTCCTGTATCCAGCTATAGGCCGACCTATTGGATACCCCGCGACCGCGAACGACTAGGAATTCACTTTGAAAGGTTAGGGCTCTTCGCGTTCGATGATCGCGTATACCTGCGCCAACTAACACCCGGTCCCTGCCTGTGGATCGGTGCGATCAACGCATATCAAGCTGTAAGAAGCGATCCCTTGACGGCGGTTGAACTCCTGGAGGGTTATCGAATATTGATGGAGCAACAGGGAAAGCCCATAAAAAATGAATACATGGTGAGCGAATTGGCGGAATTCATGGAAAGGTTTGGAGAGCATCCTCAAATTCTAGATGCATATCATTTCGACCAAATTGACGCAGCCCTTCTCTCCGGCAAAAAAGCGGTTCTAATCTTCGAAAGTGGTGGAACCCGAGTTCTATTTACAAGAACTAAAGAGGCAACGGATGTAGAACCTCTAAGGGTCTTCGACGGAGGTGATCTAAATCGAAGTACGGAGTCATATCGGTTGCTCACCGACCTTCATTGGATGAACTTCTGGTCCGCTACGGTGGATTCGTACAGCTGGAATGATCTTACTTCCAACGAGGAGTTCTGGGATCGTGCAATGCCTCACACGCTAATGATCTTCGATCCATTCGTCATGCCGTTTATCATAGGTAGATAAATCAGCTAAAACATCGTAAACAGCCCTAAATTATGATCCCTTGATGAACATTCGATAGTGTGGTTATATTCGGATTCACTTAAATTTTCATTCGAAGGGGGGAGTTATGACACGGATAGGGCTATGTATCCTCAGCGTTTTTATTCTATTTACAGGAATATCCTGCACAAAGGTAGATACGGTCGAACCTACAGTCGATGAAACACCACCTGCTGTGGAAGAAATCGCGCCTGCAGCGAAACCACACCCACACAAACATAAGGTCGAAGCCAAACCAAAACCTTCCACGAAGGACAAGGCCATCACCCCAGGCGGTGAGGATTGGAAGAAGTGGGAGAAGGTCGGAGAAGAGG
>CAYWIG010000293.1:0-3379 GCA_964458295.1 uncultured Myxococcales bacterium | reverse complement strand
GATAGTGCCACCGCAAAGACCCTCCTCTGATATCGCGTTACGATCTTATTCCACGCAACGTTGCTGCCCCTTTTTGCCTCTTCGATAAGATCCATAGTTTCATTTTCCATATCTTTAGACGGATGCACAGGCATTTTGGTCTACACAAAAAAACCGTTTCAGTGGCAATTATAACTATATGATATCATTATAAATATAGAACGTTCAAGGTATAAAGACCAAATCCAAACAATCAAACGCCATAAAACAAAAACTACCAAGTAGTTTTCGTTTTATAATGACCGGCAGAAAGTCCATGGTTTGGCTATTGATATTTGTTCATTGGAGTTTATTTGGTAATTGTATTTTGGTTGTTGGTCATTCGATTATACTCATCAGCAAAATGTAATCCGTTACCAATTGTAAAAAAAAGGGTGATGAACCGAATTGGCTCATCACCCATAAAAGGATATCGCTCCTTTTCTACTGAGGTCCGCCTTCAGGATCAAGCGCCTCGCAGTCATCATCCATATCTACGAAATCATCCTCGACCTCTTCACATTCTATTATTTCGGCATTAACAGGCACAAGATCTATATCGATCGGCGTTTGACCTTCAGTATCGCAATCCACCCACCCATCGATCCAACTGATTACCGGCTCTTCAACTGCGGGAGGATCCGCCATCTCACCCAGTTGTTGATAAAAAGGTAGGTCCGTATTGTCACCAGTTCCACTTTCTAGAGCAACCGCGGGCACACTGCCTGAATCCTGAAAATAATATCCAGCCGTAATGCTCATATTCTCAATCCATACGTTGGCCGTTCCAAATGAATATTCCGATGCAGCCAGTCCGAGCTGATCAGCAATGCTGGACGAGGCACCAAAAGCAGTATTCATTTGAACATCGGAAGTCTCCTCGCCTTCCACCTCATGCATAAACGCACCGAGCGTGTTATATACGATATCATCATCGGTCGTATATGTAAGTTCTCCCCTTCCATATTCATTTCCCCCCTCTAGGTCCTCTCTATACACTCCTTTGAAATAATAATTATCGCGGTCCCTCGTATCGTATATCATCTTAATCATCTCATTCCCGCCATCGAATTCACCCTCTTCATTCAACACAACGAAGTAGCCAACCCCCGAATTTTCAGAGTCCTCAAGGGAGGCATCCACCTCTAAAGTGGCAGCCGTAACCCTCATCTCGGCGGTCTGGCTGGAACTGTTTTCACATTCATCCAACACTAATACCGCCCTGCTTTCACCTTGAAATGCTTCAGGCACAGCCTCAGCGATGTTTCCATAGCCGTCCGGAAAATACCCGACCCTCGCGGTAATGGTATCGGACGGAATTCCTTCTTCATCATATCCACTTATAATATTGTAGTAGGCGAATGAGTTCTCAGGGATCTGAAACAATTCTAAATCCTCATAATATGCCTCGCCTTCCTTGTAGAGGCAGAGAAAACCATTTGCGAAATCGCCCAAGCTGACCATCTTATCCCTTACATACCTAGTTTCACATCCAGCTCGTGAAAACTCACCCGAATCGCTGACCTCTTTTCCCACAATCGATGCTGAGATGGATGAACTCGCACTGCTATAAGAAGTGTCATACGATCTTAAATCGAAATCCGGAAGTCCTTGAAGGGTTGTCAGCGACGGCGTGCTGCCAGAATCGGAATCTCCGTCGCTATCTGAGCTACCTGAGCTGCCACCCCCACATGAAACAAGGGCCGTGATACTGAGGCCTAACAGAACAACCATTAGTGTCTTCTTCATCCCCTCCCCCTTTCTTAATTTCCTTATCATTATACACTATCCAGCAAGTCACATGCCAGCGGTTGAAATTTGATAACTACTGAATTCTTAAGAAGTTTTTTAATAGGGATTTCCAGTGGATGGGTTGTTTTTCACCCATGGCAGTTTAGATGTTTACTATAACGATCTGTATTTGCTGGGCTTTACCTGAAACACTAAGTGACGCTTTCATGACAATGGGTGGGTGTTTTCTTACTGAATATAGCTATACGTTATAACCCCTAACCATCTGATTCTAAAAGCTTAAACTGACACAAGAAGTATCGGATGCTCCTCGGATCACCCGATCACCTCATCGAGGATTTCAGCAAAAGGGATTCCCTTCGCGCCGTTGGATTTTGAGAATTCCACCGGATCATACCCCCCAACCCTCCCCACCACCGCAGCGATAATCTCATCCCATCTTCCCTCAGCGACTTCCCTCATTTGAAGATGCGCGATGATCTCGTCCCTAAAAACTTCGCTATCAGGATTGATATAATGATCGCGATAAAGTTCTTCGAGTTTCCGCATCGTCTTCTCACGAGAGCATGTGTTTTTAAATGGATCAAACTTATCGGCCATCGCTTGATACTGCCACTTGAAGCTCTTGAGCTCCAAAAACATTTCGGCGATCTCTGGATCGATTCGGAGCAGCGCGTTCATCGTGCTCGGTTCTCCTCGCATGAGTTCCTGCATATCCCGCAGAACCTTCCAAATATTTTCTACGCTCAGCAGATCGATCCTGTTCTCCTTGAAGTCGCTCCATGACTTATCCTTGATCGCCCTAAATCTCTGCAGATAATGACGCATCAAAGTAACGTATGGTGATAGTCGATCGGACAGCTCAAGGTTAAAACCGAACCTCTCCACCGGATCCCTGTCGGTAAGAACGTAGGATGTATATCTATAACGATCATCCTTCTCCGGCTCCCGTCTCGGTGTCCAACGCTCCTGCTTGATCTCGATCGAGGACATACCCTTATCCGCTGGCACGATACGATATCCACAGTAGGTACCAAAGCATCCCTTCTGAAATACCATTCCACCGAGCAGCATTATCGCACCATGCACACCCGGATCGGTAGTTCGAAGGACTCTCCATTCTTCAGCTCTCGCCGATTCCGCCGTAAGTGTGAGAAAGGTACGATCATCGAGAAAATCATCCTCACCTACATCTGGAACTAGTGCCTTAACCAGTACTTTCGACATCGCGTGACCCTCAAAATCACCTATGATCCTCGGAATTCTGGAAGGCTTCGGAGTGTTCGGCAATTGAATCGTAAACACGCCGAATGTGGTAAGACCCAAACCAGCGATATCCAACGGCGGGTCATCGACCGAATCCATACCCGCAGCGAATCCGGCACCTGATGAACCAAAAACACTTCGTTTATAGATTAATGCTGCACCCAACACATCCCTGTTCGATGATACTCGAAAATCACGTGTTAGATAATAACTCATCTCTTCATCATGAACATATCTCTCCCTAAAGCGATCACCACAAAGACTTGTCATAACCGTGTGATAACAGTTTGGACCTGGAATATATTCAGAGGTTCCAAGTTTCTCTTGAACATATGACGGTATC
>CAYWIG010000292.1:2461-3392 GCA_964458295.1 uncultured Myxococcales bacterium | reverse complement strand
CCAGCTTCGCCATATCCAAACGCAGCTCTATGCCCGCCTTACCCGGTGTCTGGATCTTTCCTTCCGAAAATGGCAACACGCCAGCGACATAAAGAAATTTTCCAACTCGGACACAGCCGACGGAATTGCCGACATCCTCCAGAGGCTCTGGAAGGTCTATGAAGAGTTCGTCCAACTTTTCATCGAAGTCCATCTTTTACCCCACGCCTATTTTAATTTCGGTTTGTAGAAGAAGAGGAAGGCTATCAACGGAGTTCCCTTTAAATTTCTGTACGCCTGAATCTCCTTCTCGGAAAAATATTTTCTCATGCTCTCATCGACGAATATCTCCCTCACATTGACGACCCTAAGTCCCGCCGTCTTGCAGAGTCGATAGTAATCCTCAAATCTATGAACCCCCGAAACAGCAGGCCTCAAACGATCGGTGCCACGCCTGCTATAGAGGCCAAACGGATGATAATCGATGAGCACGCCCTGCCCCCCGGGCAGAAGGATTCTTCCGATTTCACGTATCGAACTCGCCATATCCCCTTGAAACGGGGTTGCGAGCCTAGCGAGTATATATGCGAAGATCTCGTCGGCGAACGGGAGCGCGGAGGCCTTGCTCCTGACAATATACCCTCTGGATATATCACCCTGCATGCCGACGGAGGCGCCGCCTACCTCGACAGCTACAGCCATCTTCGCCTGCCTCGCAAGGAGTCTCGAGCCGTACGCCGCGGGCCCCTCACCCATCTCCAGCGTGACCCTGTCCTTGAGATCTGGAATCTGCGCCTCCATAACCTTCTGGATCGAGGACTCGATGAGATCTTTGATCCTGTTGTAATCGAGCAGGCTCTCGACAGACATCACGGGCTGCATACCGCTTCGGCTGCTGACCTGAACCTTGGCCTCCTTCGCCTTGCCGATCAGGTTCTCGAGCGTCTTACCG
>CAYWIG010000292.1:0-2451 GCA_964458295.1 uncultured Myxococcales bacterium | reverse complement strand
ATGATACATCGCCTTTCTGAGAGCATTTTCAAAGGATTGTGACATCGCGGCAAATGTAGCTCAAATAGGCTGCTGAAACAATTCATTTGTTAATGCGCTATTTTGGATTCTGGATACCAGATACCGGATGCCAGATCCCAGATAAAACCCGGTATCTGGAATCTGGGATCCGCTATTTAAGATCATATTTTTTAACCGAAACCTAGCTTGGCTATTGCTGTTGCAAGTTTTATATTTGGCCATATACTTACCCTCTAAAAATAGGGATTTAGGAGAAATCGATATGCAGTTTTTCATAAAGAATAGTCCGTGTGAATCGGTACAGTCCGATATCATAGCTATGCCGTTCTTCGAAACAACCAGGAAGGGAAAACTCGCACCCTACCTATCCGGTGTTTTGAAAAAAATCGATTCGAAGATGAAGGGTGAGTTTTCTAAACAAATCAAAGCCGAGAAGTTCTGTGGGGAAAAGACGACATCCTTCATGCTCTTTACTGCGGGACTGGTCGCGCCAAGGTACGTCCTCCTTATAGGAATGGGAATGGCGGAGGATGCCAAGCTCAATTCGTACAGGGAGTTCGCTGGAAATGTTGCCACCGTAGCTATTAGCATCAAGGCAAAATCCGCTGCTATTCACCTTGGTACGGAGAGAAAGGACATTCCATTTGAATCAAAGCTCAAGGCGTCGTCGGAGGGAATCGTTCTGGGTGGATACGAATTCAAAAAATATAAAACGGAGGACGCTGCTAATCATACGAAGCTGGAAAAGGTTACATATATATATGATAAGAATGAATCGGGATTGAAGAGCAGCATCGAGGCCGGCGGAATAGTTGCGGATGCGAAATGTCTTGCGAGGGACCTCGTCAACATGCCTGGTTCAGATGCGACCCCTACGATGCTCGCTTCGACTTCAAAGAAAATTGCAGCGAAAGGCAAGCTCACCTGCTCCGTCTGGAATTTCGCAAAGTTAAAGAAGGAGAAGATGGGCGGCATGATCGCCGTGACGAAGGGGTCGGTTGAACCACCCGCATTCATAAAGCTCGAATACAAACCGAAATCGAAGGCTAGAGGACATGTAGTTTTGGTTGGAAAGGGAATCACGTTCGACGCCGGTGGAATCTCAATCAAGACGCCACGCGGCATGGAAAAAATGAAAAACGATATGGCTGGAGGTGCCGCCGTCATCGGTGCTATGCAGGCTATCTCAAGATTAAAACCGCGCACGAAGGTAACGGCCTTCATACCTGCTGCTGAAAATATGCCCGATGGAAAAGCGCTAAAACCCGGCGACATCATAAAGATCAAAAATGGAAAGACCGTCGAAATCATCTCCACCGATGCGGAAGGTAGGCTTGTTCTTGCTGACGCACTATCCATAGCATCCAAGATGAAACCGGATGCGATAATCGATTTGGCAACGTTGACGGGTGGTGCAATCTATTGTTGCGGCGAGCTCTATTCCTTGGTGATGGGAAACGATCAGAGGCTCATCGATCGCCTCATCAAATCGTCGAAGGTTGCAGGCGAACCTATGTGGCAACTGCCGCTCGTCGAGGAGTATAAACAGGGTTATACATCGGGCATTGCCGATTTGAACAATTCAGGAAAGAGCAGGGCACAGACGATACTCGGTGGAGTCTTTCTAAAGGAGTTCGTGGATGAAAAAATTCCATGGGCACATCTCGACATCGCGGCAAGCGCGTGGACCGAGGAGGCCCTTCCCACATCACCCATTGGTGGAACGGGTGCGATGGTCAGCACACTGGTAGATTTTGTGATGAATTGGTCTAGAAATACCTAAACGGATTGATCGTCTTTCTTCTTACCAACCAGGGAACGGAAAATTCCTGTACCGCGCATATAGTCAGGCGGACGATTGTCTGCAACTTCCGCCCGCCGTTCAAGGTCCTGAAGTCTTCTGCCAGCGCTTGGCTTGAGATCCACCGCATCCTTAGGCATGTCGGCCGTTATTTCATCGGGCCTGCCCCCAGCAAATTCTGGAAAGAGCTTGGCCACACCGCTGCCCAACAGCGATTCGTAGACCTTCGCGCCACCAGCCTTTTTTGTAGGATCAGCAACCATAAAAGCGCATATCTCCCTATTAAAGGTCTCTCCCCTCTACCCGCCTTCGCAAAACGGAACATGGCGGGTATCGCGCTGCAGCGTAGGCGGATTTGCTTCGGCGCGGTTTCGCCCCTTACAATGGGGCTCAATAGTATTATCGGCATCAACAGGCAGGATGTTGCTTGGTAATATCGATTTTTTCCAAAATTCTGCAAAACACCCTATTCTGCACCATAATAGACATAAAAGCCCCTTATTGGGCCCTATTTCGTCTATAATCGAGCATATCAACCCCATTATAGTCGTTTTTTACCCCAAAAACCCAAAAATAAGTGTCCGACTGTATAGCGCAAGTAAAAGGGAGACTTTTTTGGGGTATATCAG
>CAYWIG010000291.1:0-3396 GCA_964458295.1 uncultured Myxococcales bacterium | reverse complement strand
AATATATGCCCCGGCCTCGCCAAGTCATCGGGATTGGCACTATCATCGATCATGACTTGAATGGTCTTCGCGCGATCAGCAGCCGAGATACCGGTGGTGGTATCCTCTTTCGCATCGACAGAGATTGTAAAGCCTGTATGGAATGCTGATGTGTTGTCTGAAACCATTAGGGGAAGTTGCAACTCATCCGCCCTCTTCTCGGTGATAGCAGCGCATATCAAACCACGGCCGTACTTCGCCATAAAGTTTACAGCCTCAGGTGTGGCGTATTCCGCTGCCATCGCAAGATCGCCTTCGTTCTCGCGATCCTCGTCGTCTACGAGTACGACCATCTTCCCCGCACGATAGTCGGCGATGGCTCGCTCGACGCGTTCGATACTCTTCTTGTGTTCATCAAAATTCATAACAACCATAATCGAACCTCAAAATCCGTGCTTCTTTAAAAACTCCTCGGTCACACGAGATTCCTTGGAGTACTCTTCGCTATCTAAAAAGCGTAGCTTTTCTACATACTTTCCTATGATGTCAACTTCTAAGTTAACCTCATCCCCAACCCTCATCGACTGGAAGGTCGACTTTAACTGGGTATGGGGGATGACCATAACCGTAAAGTGGTCATCAGTACAGCGATTAACTGTGAGACTGACACCATCTATCGCGACCGAACCCTTTTCGACAATATACCTAGAAAGGTTGTGTGGTATTCTAACCGTAAACTCCCTGGGACCTGTATTCCCAATAATATCAAGGACTTTACCTACGCAATCGACATGTCCCTGAACCATATGTCCGCCAAGTCTGCCGCCTACCTTGAGTGCACGCTCCAAATTTACAGGGGTACCCTTTTTGCAGTTCTTGAGCGTTGTCCTATCGAAGGTCTCCAGTGAGATGTCGGCCCAAAAGCATTTTCCAAGCCTTGAGGTAACGGTCAAACAGCATCCGTTTACGGCAATCGATTCGCCGACGTTGGTCGTCTCGAGGTCGAAATCACATTGAATTTCGACGATCGCATGATCGCCCCTCTTCTCGATCGACCTGACCTCCCCGACGCCCTCGATTATCCCTGTAAACAAATTCGCCTCCTACCTCAGGCTACCTTCAAGGATGAAATTATCACCCACCGTTTGAAAATGAATGTTCCTCAATTCAAATGCATTTTTCATTTTCTCAATTGAAATCCCCGGAAGGAAATCCTTACCGTTTCCTCCAACGAGTTTCGGGGCAAAACAGACGATCAACTTATCGATGAGATCCCGTTTCATAAAATCCGAAAAGAGCTCGCCGCCGCCCTCCAGAAGAATTGATGTGATGCCCATCTCACCCAACTGATTCAGTAGATGAGGTAGGAAAACATTCCCATCACCGGTCGATCGACATTGAATCAGCTCAAAACCATTTTTAGAAATCCAGTTGCTCCTGGATTTGGAAGCATGAACGGTCGTAGCGAATAAACTCTTACCCCTAGCCCTTTTGAATATCTTTGATTTTCGAGGTAAATTTAGGGATTCATCGACGACAATGGCCAAGGGTTGCCTCCCCCTCCACCCTTTGATCCTGACGTTCAGCCTTGGATCATCCTTCCTGACAGTACCACCACCGACCATCACGGCATCGACGTGTCCTCTCACCCTATGAACGAACTTGCGACATTCCCCATTCGTGATCCATTTGGAATCGCCCGATTTCGTCGCGATCTTCCCATCCAGGGTCATCGCAACTTTTGCAGTCACATACGGAATCCCACTCACAATATGTTTGTTGTATGGTTCGTTGATCGATCTGCAGTTATCCTGAAGAATGCCGGTCGCCACTTTGATCCCGGATTTCTTTAATAAGCTGACCCCCTTCCCATTCACGATGGGATTCGGATCCTTAGTTCCTATATAAACGTTTTTAATACCCGACCGAACGATCTCCTCCACACATGGTGGTGTCCTCCCATGATGACAACAGGGTTCCATAGTAACGTAAAGGTCAGCACCTCTAGCCTTTGAGCCCGCTCGTTTGAGTGCATGAATCTCGGCATGGGGAGTTCCAGCCATATAATGATAACCCTCGCCCACCACCTTATCGCCCTTTACGACGACAGCTCCAACCATAGGATTGGGTGACGTTCTCCCCGAACCCTCCAGAGCAAGGGCGATGGCCCAACGCATATGTGATTCGTTTCTCTTAGTAACCATTAAGTTCAATGTGCGGGGTGCGTATTGTGTGTTGCGTGATGCGCAAAATCAACAATAGATCTACGCATCACTCATCACGAAACACGTATCACGTACCACGCATCACACACCACGCTCCTTGTTGAGAAGGTCATTCAACTCAGACATAAACTCATTAATATCTTTAAACGAACGATACACTGAAGCGAAACGCACATAGGCAACCTCATCCAACAGATGAAGTTGCTCCATAACTCTTTCGCCGATTTTTGCGCTCTGGACTTCCGACTCACCCAGCTCCTGCGCCCAGTGTTCGATGCCATCGACCACCGAATTGATCGTCTCGGTCGATATCGGTCTCTTCTCGCAGGCCTTCTTGATTCCACCCGCGATCTTCATTCTTTCGAATGCCTCCCTGCGGCCATCCTTCTTCACGACAGCTGGAAGCGGTTCCTCAACGCGTTCATATGTAGTAAAGCGCTTACCACAGCTCTCACACTCGCGACGACGGCGTATGATCGCACTATCCTTCGACACTCGCGAATCGATAACCTTACTCTCAACTGTTGGACAAAACGGACATTTCATATGCGTGATACGTGCTTCGTGATGCGTGATGTGTCAATTAGAGAGAGATTTTATTAGATTCATAAGCATTCTACTTTCATGATCCAACATCTCCTCTAACTTTTCCATCTCCCCATCACTAGCATATCCCCTTCTTTTAGAAATAATTGCTTGCGTTTCAAGCTCACCACATGATCCTCGCGAAACATATATGAACTGCATATACTCCTTAGTATGATGCCTCAAAAAGCCTTCTGCCAGATTTGATGGAATTGAGATAGCAGTTTTCCTCATATGTGCAACTAAGCCAAACTTTTCATCCTGAGGAAAATTTTCAGTCAATTCATAAATATAATCAACTATATCAACTCCCTTTTTCCAAACATCCAGATCCCTATAGCTTTTAACCTTCATCAATCTCCTCTTACGTATCACGTATCACTCACCACGCATCACTGCTATCTATAAACTGGAAATCCTTCACAAAGTTTTCTTACTTCTGCCTTGATCGACGATTGCAGGTTCTCATTTTCAACATCATGGACGACATCGGCGATCCAATTGCCGATCGCCTGCATCTCCTTCTCCTTCATCCCCTTCGTCGTAAGCGCTGGGGTGCCGATCCGAATTCCAGTCGTAACGAACGGAGACCTGGTTTCCCTAGGAA
>CAYWIG010000290.1:0-3427 GCA_964458295.1 uncultured Myxococcales bacterium | reverse complement strand
GATTCAATCAGGTACAATCGAGGACGGTGACGAAATGTCCACGTTAACCGCCCTCTTCGACATGGCCGAGAAAGCCACCCATCAGGTGATCAACGGCAAAGAATTATTGAAGGGTGTAAACGTAGTTCCAATCAAATTCGATCAACCGATGTCCGTCGGTACGTTTACCGAAAGATTCACATTGGGAAACCACACCATCCCCATGGCGCTCGGAATGATACTGGATCCTGAAGGAGAGAAACCCGTTTTCCTCCATACCGGAGATACCAGGATGCATCATGAGGTTCTAGCTGCTGCCACCGTTCCGGATGACGATGGACAACCTGTTGGAGTAATCGCCCCTTTCAGGATCGATGCCCTATCCAACATGGTCTCTTGGACATTATTAAGTGGAGGCAAAGTCCTAGCCGATGCCGGTGTGAGCCCCCTACATCCTTCTGTAAGCTTTTATGATAGAATGAAATCTGCACTCGAAGCGGTTGGAGTAACCGGAAAGGCATTGGAAGGTGTAATGAGCAGGCTCTATCTCTCCCACGCAGCGAGAAAAGATGTTGAAATAGCAGGTTTTCAATATGCTAAGCAGGGTTGGGCCGGTGCGATCGACCTCTCGGAAAAACTCGGCTGGCAGAGGAAGAACCCAGAGGTCATCAAAGGACAGATGATCGAACATGCGATTGCAAACATCCCAGTATTAGCCAACCTTGGAATACGTGATGTGAGAGAGCTAATAAAGATGGGAAGGATCAAGAGGCATAGAGCTAACGCGAGACTGATGAAGGATGGTGCAAGAGCGGAGAGTTTTTCAATAATTCTCGATGGTGCCGCCGTCGTCAGCAAGAAATTTGAAAGGCAGAACATCCCCTTACAGACTCTGACATCAGGACTCATCGGTGAGGCGGTCTTCACTGGCAGCAAGAAAAGAAACGCCGATGTCTATGCTTCGACCTTTCTTACCACGCTCACCTTCGGCAAAGAAGCCATTGCATTCTTGAAGAGGAAAGGTATTGCGGCGAGACTCGTCCATCGAAGGGAGATCATGGAAAAGGCATCGGCCGGTCCTGGAAAGGTTGCGGTATTGAGTGAGCTATCAGCCCAGACACAATCCGACGTCTTCCTGCAGGGCAACATGGTAAGGTTTGCCGATGGAGAGAGTATCATCAGGGAGGGGGATTCATCCAGGGGACTCTACGTGATCTTCGAGGGAGATGTCACAATATCTGCTAGCAAAGGGAAACTAGCCGAATCACCCGTGCAACTCGGTCGAGGTGATATCATAGGTGAGGGAACCATCCTCGGCGGAGATGTGAGGAGCGCTAACGTCACAGCAAATGGTGAAGTCCAAACCCTATTTATCGACGAGGCAAGTGCGAGGCAGATCATCGACAGGGATGGCGTCGACCTTCGTTACTATCTACTCGGCCTCGTTCAGGAGAGGGGCAGTGTAAAATCGTCTGCACCGACCGGAGGAGGCACTCCAACGTCGACAGCTGGCAGTGGAGCACCGCCCGTGCCCGTTGTAACAGGTGGCGGTGGAGGCATGGGCGCAGCAGTACCTGGCCCTTGTCAGAGACACGATCCGCTCATCTTTGGAGCTCCCCATGCCCCAGGCGGCTTGGGAGTGTTACCAAATTTGGCAGGTATTCCTACAGTCACAAACATTGGAATGTCTGGCATACTTCCGCAGGGCGCTTCGATGTCAATTGGTATGGGTGCTAGATTTGTTAAACCATTTTAATAATACAATTAAGAGTTAATAATTTTGAATTATGGACTGAGGGATTTTTCTTAGATCCTTAATTTATCGTATAGCAAACTGCTCTTTGTCTGTCATCCCCGAACGATTTAATCGGGGATCCAGTATTTACTGAAACTAGATTCCTGCTTTCGCAGGAATGACATTGTAAAAAATTCTTAATGGATGGTGTCTTTGATCTTCTCTTTCGATTTCTCCTTCTTAGAATCAACCTCATCCCCAGCAGCTTCATCATCCTCGGGTGGTGAAAAGCATTCGACGCGATTTCTACCGTTTTCCTTCGCACGATAGAGCGCGATATCAGCATGATCTATAAGGTCGTCCACCTCCTCAACATCATCGGGGTACGTCGAGATACCGGCGGAAATTGTAATGGACCTCGTATCCTTGTGCTCATCATTAAGAAAACTGTGCCCCTCGACCAAGAGCCTCACCTTTTCGGATGCGGCTATCGCACCGCGCTTATCGGTATCGGGAAGCAACAGGACGAACTCCTCACCTCCAAACCTTGCAACCGTATCCACCTCACGCAGGTTTCTTCTGAGAAGATTCCCAATCTGCTTCAAAGCCTGATCACCTTGAAGATGACCGAATGTATCGTTGTATTTTTTGAAGTGATCGACATCGACCATCACGAGCGACAGCTGACGTTTAAAACGGACCGCCCTCTTCCATTCCATATTGAGCATCTGTTGAAAGTAGCGACGGTTGTTGATTCCTATGAGTTCATCGCGAACTGAAAGTTCCCTGGTTTTGGTGTACAATCTCGCATTTGCAATCGCGAGCGCAACTTGGTTTGCAACGAGTGAGAGCATCTTCACATCCTGATAGGAGAAGCTGCTTCCACCCGTCCTCGCAAAATTTATAACACCCAGGACGTCATCCTTGTATTGGAGCGGTATCGACAGAAACGATGAGGTGTCCGAAGGTTTTTCACATTTGTAGTTTAAAAACCTCTTCTCCCTGCTCGTGTCCTTAATGTAGATCTTCCTTCCCGTCTCAGCAACCAGACCCGTTATTCCCTCACCAGGTCTGAAGGTCGTCTTGAAGACGGTTTCCAAATCTTTAAAACCGTGTGCCGCCTTGACGTGCAACTCCTCCCTCTTCTCGTCGAAGACGAATATGGCAAACTCCTTGATCCTCAAGTAGCGCTTCAGAGTCTCCGTGATATTTGAATAGAGATCATCCAGGTCTATAATGGAGCTAACCTCCTGACCAATCTCGTATATCAGCGAAAGATCGCGGACGAGATGTTCAAGGGTTTTATTCGTGCGCTCTATGATCGCGCTCTTCTCCTCTAAACGACTCTTAAGTTGCAGCTGTTCCTGAACCATCAACATATCCTGATCGGCCTGAATCTTATTCGCGGACAGATCGGTGAGTTTCGATAACATCTGGTTAAACGCGGTCGATAGATCGCCCAGCTCATCGCTCGTCACGACCGGTGCTCGCACCAAAATATCACCCCTCTCCGCCCTCCTCATAATTGACATTAGGCCCTTGAGGGGTCTATCCAGAAAAATATGAGTACCCACAGTGGCGGCGAGAGCGATAACGATAATTTCAAATGCGAAGTATATGCGGTCGAGTTTCATGCCGAATACGGTCACGGAAAAGTCGACCGTCCCGGTTTTGATCAACATAATTTGAATTCCCCATAACAATACGTAAGCG
>CAYWIG010000289.1:0-3429 GCA_964458295.1 uncultured Myxococcales bacterium | reverse complement strand
GCCGGCGTATTGCCATTTTCGGAGGGAAAGATTCAGGCGCCAGGCAAGGCTGGTATAGAGCTTCGTCTCGACATGGCGAAGCTGGCTGCAAGGACAGCCGGGGTGATGATGCTAGCGATCGTAAATTCAGAACTCGGTGGAACTCTGAACAAGATTCGTCGCGTCGTAAAGTTGGATGGCTACGTTGCGAGCGGCGTCGATTACCAAAATCATCATAAGGTCGTTGATGGAGCGAGTGAACTCTTCGTCCAAATCTTCGGTAAATATGGCAAGCACGTTCGAAACTCAATTGGAGTTACAAGTCTTCCCAAGAATGCATGTGTCGAGTTGTCTGGGATATTTGAAGTCAAATAAGTTTTAAGTACTTAGGTGTCTAGGGACGAAAGATCTTACACAGACACTTTGAAACTTATACACTTAGACACTCAATCCCTTCCGATTTCCTTCTCAAAATCATTCACAACCCTCTTCTCAAGCATGTGTTCGATCTTTCTGACGAGCGAGCGCAAATGAAATGGTTTTGAGACATAATCGTCTGCTCCATGGCTTAAGCCTTCGATGCGATCCTCCTGCGCATCGCGGGCGGAGACGATTAATATAAGTATATCGCTTGTGGATTGGTCCCCCTTAACTCGATTACAGACCTCAATGCCGGAAATCTGGGGCATCATGATATCGAGAATCATCAAATCCGGTTTTTCCTGGTCGATCGAGTCGAACGCCTCCTCTGCGTTATACGCACTATCGACCTCATATCCCTCCTTCGAGAGGAGTTTCCCTAGTACTGCATGAATCTCGGGTTCGTCGTCGACAACCAGAATTCGATATCTCTTTGAATTAACTGTCATAATATCAGATACTTAGCGCCTGTGGATATCTTTGGTCAAGCCAAAAATGGCAAATTTGGTAGAAATCGACCTTTTTTAAAAAAAACACTTTTGGAATCATACTTTCTCTTGCAGGGGTTCATAAGTTGCTTTACACTTCATGTTACTCGGCTTCGATGAGCCAAAAATCGGGTTTTTTAATCCGTTCTTTGGTGCTTGACGGACCGAGGGCAAATAGATAGAGGGGGCGAATTAAAATACCCTATTGGATTCATGCGGAAATTTGGTCCGGAAAGGAGGTGAAACTCTCCGCGAAATGGCCACTCCGCGAACTAGACTTACTTATACGGCATCGTTGATATAGCAGGATACTCTCAAGGCAACTATGAAAATGGTTTCATGAGCTTTGGGGGGGAATTGAAAAGGAGAGTATTATCATGAGAAAATTAATAGTAATCGCATTAGTGCTGAGCTTGGGCTTTATAGCCTCTAACGTCTCCGCACAAGAAAGATATGTTGGTGGTGGTTTTGAGGCCGCAGGTCATATCGTAACCGGTATGGGTTATCAGCATAACAACAACAGGGCGAACACTGAACTCGCACGTGATGGCGATAGAGTCACCTACGCAGGTCCGATCGGTGCTTATCTCGGTACAGTTCCGAACAACAGAACCGATCACTTTTCGTTCTTCGTCGATGAGGTCGAATTGGATCTCATGAAGTCCTTCGGTGAGAACGTACGTCTGCGTGCAGATCTGGATTTCGTTCGCATCGGATCGTCAGGCCCACAGAACCTGATACAGCCATTCATACTCGAACAGGCATATGCAACGGCGAACATTCCGATCGGAAACGGCATGGAGTTCTTGATGGGTCGTTTTAACGCCCCGATAGGCTTCGAGTCAGTAGACGTTGCTGACAATGACTTGGTCTCCAAGTCGATCCTAGTTCGCGCACTTCGTCCGGCTAACATGACAGGTGCAAAGTTGTACTATGCTTTCACAGACTTCGTAGACATTCACTTCTACGTTGTGAATACCCTGACCCAGGATTCGTTGGTAAAGATCAACGATATCCCTTCAACAGGTCTACGTCTCGGTTTTAACTGGGGCAGCGAAGGCACAGAGAGCACATTTGGCGTATCCGGATTTTTCGGACCGGAAACCCGCGTATCGAACAAGCACTTCACCTTTGGTGGAGACCTCGACTTGAGCTGGTGGGCCACAGAGTCCTTCAACCTCGGAATCGAAGCTCTTTTCCGTCGTGACGGTGCTACAACTCAGACATTCGGCATACTGCCGGGTAGCAACACTGAGTATATGGCTGGATTGCTAAACCTCCACTACGTCTTCAGTGATGTATGGGATGGAACGCTCCGCTATACATACGCGAAGCAGTATGATCCGGGTAACGGTGGTATCGCAGCAGTTGGTGATATCCCATGGATGAACTTGACCGGTGCTGAGCAGATGATCATGGAGATCGCTCTCGGTGGCGCCTATGCAGTAGCAGATGGTGCTAAGTTCAAGCTCGAAGGTCGCTTTGACATCGTCAACCCGACCGGCGCCAGCAACACTGAGTACACCTACGGTGCAGTGATGGCGTTTGTCTATGACTTCTAGTTTAGAGTCATAAACTTGCATTACCGAAAAGGCCCTGGGTTTTCCCGGGGCCTTTTTTTAGTTAAGAATTAAGAAAGAAGAATTAAGAGTTAAATTAAGAATTAAGAATTGCTCTTATATAATAATAAGTACCTCAACTCTTAATTCTTAACTGTTAATTCTTAATTTTTCTGATTTCCTGCCAAATTTCTTTGAACAAGTTCGAAGGTCTCTTCCATGCCTTAACCGAGAAAGGGACGATGCAGCCGCATTTGTCACAGTCAGCGAAGGGACCGATCACACATGGCGTCTTCACACTGCCCCATGCATCGAATGCGGTTCCGTATTTGAAGAATACGCAGTTCTTTCCTACGGCCTTATGATGATTTTTTTCTCTCATCAGATCGAAGGTTTTTGGGGGTGCACCTACGAAATCGCCGTATCGTTCCTTGAGGGATTCGAGCTTACATAAAACTTTGTCACGCTCTTCAAAATTCAACCATATGTTTTCTTTAGCACCCCTTATCGGCGTGAAGAAGTTAAACAGCACGTGTTTTACGTTTGGAACGCCACTCCACTCTTCAAGGAGGCCATCGAGGCATTCGACATTCTCCCTGTTGAGGCAACACGCAAGTACGATGTTCAGGTCAGAGCTGCGGGGATTTAAAATATTTTCCTTGATTCTATCGTAACATCCGCCACCCCTTATCTTATCGTGAAGCTCCTTCGTTCCGTCCACGGAGATGTGAAACTCCACATCCTTCCAGGTCGGCAGTGGGATCGTTCCGTTCGTAACGACCCTGTTGCTTTTGAAATATTTTTTCCCCTTGTCGATGAGCTCCGGCCTCAGAAGCGGCTCACCTCCAACCCAGGTGCAGCTGAAAAAAGGTTTTGCAGATGACTGCATCTCCTGAATTCTCTTAATCCATTCATCCACGGTAAGTTCGGGCTTGCTATCCTGATCGTATGAGAAGAAATAACAGTGTGTGCAACGGAGGTTG
>CAYWIG010000288.1:0-3447 GCA_964458295.1 uncultured Myxococcales bacterium | reverse complement strand
CTCCCTCTGTTTAGCCAGATGTTGCACTTGTAACTTGAATATACGTTTCCTATATAGATAAGACTTTGATATTAATAATGAATAAAGCGCCATATCGGTTTTTTTGTAGAATAAAAAAATCGATGTGGCGCTTATTTGTATATGTTTCTAGTAAGTTATGATGGGTAGAAACGTCCCCTATTTACTTGCATAGGCGGCATATGCCGTTTATAAGGCATCTCCCGATAGTTTAGAACAAATTACGGAGGTAAGAGATGGTCGATTTGAGTCAGATGGCTGAGCCCTACAAGATCAAGATGGTTGAACCGATCAAGATCAGGACCCGTGATGAGCGCGAAAAGGCGATAGCGGAAGCCGGTTATAATACCTTTTTGCTGAAAAGTGAGGATGTCTGGATAGATCTCTTAACCGATTCCGGAACGGCTGCCATGAGCGATAATCAGTGGGCCGGAATGATGCTCGGCGATGAGGCATACGCTGGAAGCAAAAATTTCTATTTCCTGTGTGATGTCGTCGGCGATCTGATGGGATATAAATATCTCGTACCGACACACCAGGGTCGTGGTGCGGAGCACATCCTTTCGCGTTATTACATCAAGGAGGGTGATCACGTACCGGGCAATATGTACTTTACGACGACGAGGCTTCATCAGGAGATGGCAGGTGCGACATTTCATGATGTGATCATCGATGAGGCACACAATCCATCGGTAGAGCACCCCTTTAAGGGAAACGTAGATCTCGCTAAACTTGAAAAACTCGTAAGTGAAGTCGGCGAGGATAAGGTTCCTTATATTACAATCGGTGCGCCGGTGAATATGGCCGGAGGTCAGCCCGTCTCAATGGCCAATATGAAGGAAGTCGCTGATTTTTGCAGGAAGAGAAATATCAAAGTCGTACTCGATGCTGCGCGCGTCCTTGAAAATTGCTATTTCATTCAACAGCGCGAGGAGGGGTACAAGAATAAGAATTTAAAGGAGATCTGTCAGGAGCTCTGTTCATATACCGATGCATGCACGATGTCGGCGAAGAAGGATGCTTATGTAAACATCGGTGGATGGCTTGCGATGAACGACGAGGATTTCTTTACCGAGGCGAAGAAGCAGGTCGTCGTATATGAAGGTCTTCATACCTATGGCGGCATGGCCGGTCGTGACATGGAGGCAGTCGCACGTGGCTTCAAAGAGGCGGCGGAGAATGATGAGATAGTTTCCTGGCGCGTGCGTCAGGTTGAATACCTTGGAAATGGGCTCATGCAGGCGGACATACCGGTCGTTCGTCCGATCGGAGGACATGCGGTCTTCGTCGATGCGAAGGCATTCTTTCCACACCTTCCACAGGATCAATTTCCAGCACAGCAGCTAGCAGCTCAGATATACATCGAGAGTGGCGTTCGAGCGATGGAGAGAGGAATTGTATCAGCGGGTCGCGATCCGGCAACGGGGAATCACAGGGTTCCAAAACTCGAGCTCGTAAGAATTACGATACCGCGCAGGGTATACACAAATTCGCATATGGATGTCGTCGTTGAGGGTATAAAGAATCTTTGGAAGCGCAGAAATGACGTGAAGGGTCTTAAGATGGTCTTTGAGCCTGAGGCCCTACGTTTCTTCCAAGCGAGATTTGAGCAGTTATAACGTTTCTTGACATGAAAGCATGCGTTGGACTAGTACTTCGGCTCACAAATTCTAACGGGTATTGCTTTTGATATGGGCGAGTTAACTAATTGAATTTGCTCGCTCAGTACTAGTGCTGAGCGAATATTTAGCAGTCGTTGTTTATGAGTCGAAGCACTAGGTTCCATCGCTTCGAAAATGCGCCTGTAGCTCAGTGGATTAGAGCACCTGACTACGGATCAGGGGGCCGGGGGTTCGAATCCTCCCAGGCGCGCCAAATACAAATGGGGCCATAAGGCCCCATTTGTATTTGTGGTGGTCGGTGGGGGTGAGAGCTTTCGTAGGGTTCGTACGCGGTTGTTGAGGCGCGGGATTGGTTTGTAAGCCCGCGACGATTACAACCGTGGATACCCGGAGGGTGAATCCTCCCAGGCGCGCCATTGACAGGAGTGGCGAACCTCATCAGTTTGGTGAGGTTCACTCTCCCGTCCGCTTCATACACATTCTTCCGTCCCTCCTTTTTTGGGTTCATCTTCACAGGTTCTGGGAATAGGCTTTTAAAATAGGTGTTGGCTCGCACAACATCTTGAGCCAGGATTTCATCCAAATTGCACAGGATTGGCTTGAGGGCATAAGGTGTCAAAAATGTACTCACCGGTTCCCTGGCCTTAAGATTCTGTAGCTGAAGTTCAAGCCCTTTCTTTCGATGCTCTGCTTTTTTGATGGCTTGAGTGATGCTGTCTGACACATTGCCTTGCGAGATAAAATCAACCAGATTGGCCAGGCTTTGTTCGACCTTGTTCAATTCCTTTACAGTCCCTTGAATCTTTTGAGGAATCACCGACAATTTCTCTTTGATTTGTGCATTGGCAATTTTACAAACATGTTGAAGGGTTTGGGGATCATCGATCCAGTCTCTCAGGAATTTAAGAAACGTGGTATTGATCCAAGTAGTGCGGGCGAGCTTTTTATTTTTACAGGTCCCTTTGCGATAGGCATTGCGGCATCCAAAATATCCGCCGTGTCTTCCTGACATCGTAATAAACGTGCCACCGCACTCACCGCATTTCATGGTGCCGGTGAAGAGGTGATTGGCTGCTCCGCGATTTTTTCCCCAAATGGATTGAGAATTATTTCTGGCGAGTCTCCGTGTTTCTTCGACCTGCTTCATTTTGACCTGAACCCTGTCCCAAAGACCTTGAGGGATAATGCGCAGGTGTTCGTAGGTTTTTATGATCCATTCGTTTTGGGGCTTGGCCACGCTGATCAATTTATCGGTTGAAGAGTCACGTTTGATGCATGTTCTACCGTAAATCCAGACACCGATATATTTTGGATTGATCAGGATTCTTCGAACAACTCCACCGTTCCATTTTCCGCCTTTCTTTGCTGGTATGCCTTCTTTGTTGAACATCTTGGCGATGGTATCAACGCCAATATCAGTGGCATCATAAGTTTCAAATATACGACAAACAATCTTGGCTTTTTCTTCATCAATGACGATGATTTTATTGTGTGGCTCTCTTACGTCACGTGGTTTATTGGGATCCTCGTATTCACTCGTGAATCCATACGGGTTATGACCTGTGGACTTCCCAGCGATAGCTCGGACTTCCAGCCCTCGCTTTGTTTGCCTGGACGTTGATTCGGAATACATCTCATTGGCCATACCCTTGGTAATAAAGTGGATCCGTGCCCCTTCGTTGTGGGAACTCATACCTTCTGAAACGGAGAGGAGTTCTACGTTGTAGGCATGAGCAAGATCGTGCGCATCTAAAAGGCTCCCGAGTTCGCGGGTTAACCGAGAGAGATCGAAGACTAACCCAATTTT
>CAYWIG010000287.1:0-3490 GCA_964458295.1 uncultured Myxococcales bacterium | reverse complement strand
CCATCGCAAAACCGTGAACGTCATCCAATGTTTTTACGTTTGATGCCTTTGAGTGTGATTCCACAGCTACCAAGTCGAAGAGCTCGGCGTTGATCATCATCGTTGCTGTTGCAAGTCCGTGGAGAAAATCTCCCGGAACCGTTTGCACCGGCTTATGAACGGCGCCCATCTGTTCCGGCGTATATTCGTCGGAGATGCTGTAGCCAACCATGAAATCCTCTTCGCAACATACAAAGCTTTCCACTTGTTTGTTTGTTACGCCGGCATCGTTGTAGGCCCTTGTCGCCGCTTCAAAAATCAGTTCACGAAATGACACATCCGGCGACACGGACCTGGCATTCGTCCTCCCGATTCCTATGATTCCAACCTTCTTATTCATATGCTCTCCTTTCCTCCGAAAATAATTTTTAACTCCGCATTCCGAAATCCGAAATCCGAAATCCGCATTCGTTAACATCCTATGTATCTCGAAATGACGAGACGCTGAATTTCAGAAGTACCTTCACCTATATCCAAAAGTTTTTGATCACGAAAGAAACGCTCTACGTCGTAATCCTTCATAAGTCCGTACCCGCCGTGAATTTGTACCGCCTGATTGGCGACTCGTCCCATGACCTCCGCGCAGTATAGCTTCGCCATGGAGGCGACCTTGCCGTACGATTCGCCATTATTCTTCAACCAGCAGGCTTTGTAGAGAAGATTCCTAGCGGCTTCAATCTCTATCGACATGTCGGCGAGTTTGAAGGCTATCGCTTGATTCTTACAGATCGGCTTTCCAAACTGCTTTCTCTCCTGAGCGTATTTCAAGGCCTTTTCGAATGCACCCTGTGCTCCACCGAGCCCCATAGCGCCGATCGATAGGCGTCCGCCATCCAGTGTGGAGAGCATCTGTTTAAATCCTTCACCCTTACTTCCAAGGATATAGTCTGCTGGAATTCTGCAGTCGTCGAAATACAGCTCTGATGTGTCCGATGAGCGCCACATCATCTTATCGTGCAACTTTCTCGATTCAAAACCCGGGGTATCGGTTGGAACGATGAAGCAGGATAGCTCCTTCCTTCCCTTCGCGCTCTTGCCGGTGACCGCTTGAACGATTACTACGCCCGATAACGGATTCGATGCATTCGTGATGAACATCTTGCTTCCGTTGATTACCCATTCATTCTTCTTCTCATCGAGGATCGCTGTGGTGAGCGTTCCACCGGCATCACTTCCCGCGTCCGCTTCTGTAAGACCAAAACCCGATAGGATTTCGCCTTTGCAGAGCCTTGGTAGCCATTTCTGTTTCTGATCTTCGCTTCCAAAGTAATAGATTGGACCTATCCCTAAGGAGTTTCCGGCTGCGACCGTCGCTGCGTGTGATCCATCGACCCTCGCTATTTCCTCCACCATTATAATGTAGGAGATGTAATCGAGTCCCTGACCACCGTATTTTGGGGACACAAACGCACCAAAAAAACCCATTTCACCCATCTTTTTTGTGATTTCGACGGAAAACTTCTCTTCCTTGTCGAGTTCTTGGGCCTCAGGGGCTATTTCGTTTTCCGCGAACTTACGTATGGTTTCTCGGAGGAACTCTTGCTCTGGCGTTAATGAATAATCAATCATTTCAGGTCCTTTGACTGATGGTGCGAATTGGATACCGGATACCTGATTCCAGATACCGGAAACAAATGATTTTACCAGCATCCGGAATCTGGCATCTGGTATCCAAATGTTAACCTCTCCTGTAATCGGAGCGGCACTGTCTCTTAGCTGTAGATTACGTATGGGTCAACAGATTTTGCTCTAAGGCCCATCAGAAGCACATTAATAGCGGTTGCATTACATTTCGTAATTAAGTATTTCCCCCGCTCGGTACATGGGGAGGTGGGTAAAGCCCTGAAAGTTCGAATCTTGGAGGTTTCATGAACATAATAGTAACTATCAAGCAGGTCCCTGACACGAACAACATCACAATCGATCCCGAGACAGGCACCCTCAATCGCGAGGGGGTTCCGGCGATCATCAATCCAGAGGATAAGAATGCTCTGGAGGCGGCATTGAAGCTCAAAGCGGAACACGATGCAAAGGTGATCGTGCTTTCGATGGGCCCGCCTCAGGCCGAGAAGGCGCTTCGCGAAGCGCTCGCCATGGGTGCCGACGAAGCGATACTTCTATCTGACAGGGCCTTTGCAGGTGCCGATACATGGGCCACCGCTTACACGCTCTCCTGCGCCGTGAAAAAGATCAAAGATTACTCGCTGATCATCGGCGGCAGGCAGGCGATCGATGGTGATACCGCCCAGACAGGACCTCAGCTTTCAGAATGTCTGAAGATTCCGCAGATTACATACGTTCAGGATGTGAAGGTTGAGGGGGATACGGTTCTAGCGAAGAGTGTCTTCGGAAACGTGAGGAGGATGGTGGAGGCGAAGATGCCAGCGCTTCTCACCGTTACGAAGGAGATGAATGAACCTCGTTATTCGACAATCAGGGGCATCGCTACCGCGTATCGTGAAAAGAAGATCACGGTCTGGACGAGCAAGGATGTCGATGCGAAGCCGATTCGTATCGGTCTTCCTGGATCACCGACGCAGGTGAGAAAGACATTTTCTCCGAAGCACGAGCGTGAAGGCAAGGTCTTCACCGGTGCGCCGGGCCAACTGGCGAACGACTTACTGAATGTGCTGGTGGATCACAATCTAGTATAGGGGAACAGGGAATAGGGATCAGGGAACTGGGATTAGAAATAACTGTTCCCTAATCCCTGATTCCTAATCCCTAAATGGAATATAAGGAGTCAAAAATGGCTTTAATAATCGATAAAGAGAAATGTAAAGGTTGCAAGCTCTGTCTTCCAGCCTGTCCATACGGTGCGATACAGATGGTCGATAAGATCGCATGCTTTACAGACGATTGTAACCAGTGCGGCGCGTGCGTCGATTCCTGTAAGTTCAGTGCGATCTACTACGACAGTCCTCAGGAGCGCATTAAGATGGATACATCGCAATTTAAAGGTGTCTCCGTATTTATCGAACAGCATCGTGGCACGATCAAGGGTGTTTCTCTGGAACTCGTCGGCAAGGCTACCGAGTTGGCAAAAGATCTGGGTGTGGATGTTACTGCGATCATACTCGGTGATGAGATAGGTCATACTCCTGAAGAGGCAATCTCTTACGGCGCAAACAAGGTCATCGTTGCGGAGCACAAGGATCTTCTCGACTATCGCACGGACGCATATACAAAGGTGTTGGTTGATGTTGTCAGAAAGATTCATCCCGAAATAGTCCTCTTCGGCGCCACACCCGTTGGTCGTGACCTGGCGCCTAGGGTTGCAAATAGATTGCAGACCGGACTTACCGCTGATTGCACGAAGCTAGATATCGATCCGGATGAGAAACTCCTTCTACAGACGCGTCCTGCATTCGGTGGAAACGTCATGGCGACGATCGTCTGTCCGGACAACCGTCCGCAGATGACCACGGTCCGCCAGGGAGTCATGGAAAGA
>CAYWIG010000286.1:0-3508 GCA_964458295.1 uncultured Myxococcales bacterium | reverse complement strand
TCGATTGGTGTGATTCTACTTACCTACCCGTTACCGATGTCCCCGGTTATTACACCCAAACGAGACAGTCTTACATGGATAAATCCTTGAATGATGGCACATAAATAAAGTTGCCACGTTTTAAGCGTTTACGTTGGTAAGACTGTCTTGTTTGGGTGACTCGGTTACCTTTTTAAAAATATCATCAATATGGATATGGCTGCCGGTGTGATCCCTGGAATTCTTGAGGCCTGCGCGAGCGTTGCCGGGCGAACCTTTTCCAGCTTCTGCCTAACCTCGTTTGAAAGGCTTTCAACTTTCTTATAGTTGAATGGTTCTGGGATTCGAAATCCCTCAAGCTCATCGAGACGTTTTATCAACGCCCTCTGTGATTCTATATATCCAGCATATTTGATTTCGACCTCGGCATTCAGAAGCATTCGCGAATTTAATTTTTCTAAAATATTCGGCGAGAACTTTTCCAAAACACCTTTAAGGCCTAACTCCGGCCTGGAGGAGATTGAATATAATGACTGAGGCTTCTTGATGTCGGAACTTCCCATCTCATTTAGGATGGAGTTATTTTCCTCCGTGGGATTGATAATCGTATTTTTTAGATAGTCTATCGTATCCTCTATGGCTCGCTTATGCTCATTAAAGGAGTCCCATCTTTTATTCATGATTAGATTTAACTCCCTACCTAGCGATGTAAGCCTGGTATCGGCGTTGTCCTCCCTGAGTATCAACCTGTGTTCAGCGCGGGATGTAAACATTCGATATGGCTCGTCGGTTCCCTTTGTCACCAGATCATCGATTAGAACTCCTATGTAGGCTTGATCGCGATGCAGTACAATTTCCTCTTTATCGTTCGAGGACCGCACCGCATTGATCCCCGCTATCAACCCCTGAGCTGCTGCCTCCTCATAACCTGAGGTGCCATTTATCTGGCCTGCGTGATATAGGCCCTTCACGAGTTTCGTCTCGAGCGTTGGTTTTAGCTGTGTCGGTGGGACGAAATCGTATTCCACTGCGTAGCCGGACTGGGCGATCTTCGCATCCTCAAGACCAGGAACTGTCTTCAACATCTCATACTGCACATCGAGTGGAAGTGATGTTGAAAGCCCGTTCACATAAATCCAATCGGTATCGAGCCCTTCGGGTTCAAGGAATAGTTGATGACGAATTTTATCCTTAAAGCGAACAACTTTATCCTCGATTGATGGGCAGTACCTGGGGCCTACACCATCGATCTTTCCGCTATATAGCGGAGATCTGTCGAGGCTCGACAATATCACCTCGTGAGTCTTCTCGTTCGTATATGTGATATAACATGGGAGCTGCTGTAGATCATTTTGTACATCGTCATCCGAAAATTTAGGCGGAGGATCATCTCCATCCTGTCTTTCACACTTCGAAAAATCGATCGTGCCCTTGAGAAGTCTGGGACACGTGCCGGTCTTCAATCTTCCGATCTCAAAACCGATGTCGGCGAGTGATTTCGAAAGATCCTTAGAGGTAAAATCATCTACACGACCGCCTTCGACATGATCCATTCCGAAGTGTAGAAGAGCGTTTAGAAATGTGCCTGTTGCAATTATAACTTTTTCTGATTTGGGTGTTCGGGTGTTCGGGTGTTCGGGTGTTCGCGTTTCAACACCCTTAATGGTATTATCTTCCACAATGAGTTGTTCAACTGTGCCTTCGAGGATGTCGAGATTGGACTGAGATTCCAAAACGCGGCGCATGTATTCGTGATAGAGTTTCCGATCGGACTGGCAGCGCGTTGCTCGGACAGCTGGCCCCTTACTCATATTGAGGCGGCGGAATTGGATTCCTGTGGCATCAGCAGCCCGACCCATCTCGCCGCCAAGCGCGTCGATCTCCCGAACGAGATGACCCTTGGCGAGTCCACCGATAGCTGGATTACAGCTCATCGCAGCGATTGTGCCCAGCCTACCGGTAATGATAAGTGTCTTCGCGCCCATTCTAGCAGCAGCGAGCCCCGCTTCACACCCAGCATGCCCTGCACCAACTATAATGATATCATAGGCCATACATGGATCATCCTAGAATAATCACAGTACAAGATACAATAATCAAATGGCGGTCAACCACCAATATTGCCGAACGATAGATCGCTATAGCCGCTCTTTTTTGTTTGATAATATTTACAGCCACAAACAGGATGTTCTCTGGGTTTGTAAGAAATGAATTAAGCGCTTGCCATGAACTTCGAAGAAACCCTCTTTTCCTATACGCAAAAAACCCATCGCAACCAGCGGTGCCCTAATTTCATCATCGACCTCTGACACCTTCACCTCATCTCCTTTCGCCACCCTTCTCAGCAGAGAAATCTGTTCTGGCGACATCCTTTTATTGATTTCATACTTAAAAAGTTTTGGATGATTTCTACCCAATTTCGCCTTGATCATCCACTGCTCGACAGCAACCGGTAGATCGGGTTTGTTTGTAAATGCAACCAACAGATCGTGTATCAACAATGGATGTCCTCCCGTAATTTCATATAAATATGCTAGCGCAGCAGTAGACATAGGCTTGAGGTAGTAAGAATTTCTTCGCTGAAATTCGGCAATGAATTCCTTCATCTCATCCATTGTAAGCATTCCAAGATAATGAGATATTGTCGTTTTGGGATCGAATCGACTTCTAAATAATCCTTCGTATTTATGGTGATAATGAAGCTCTACGATTGGGTATATCCTCGATACACCTCGAATGTTTTCAGCAAGCTCAAGATTTATAACAGCATCTATTGCCTCCTTAAACATCAACACAGCAAACAATCCCTTTGATTTTAACCAATCATCCAACTGTTTCAGTGGAGGTTTTTCATTCGATTTCATGGCATCGTAGATATCCCAATGGCGTACGCTCTCTTTTTCGGAAATAATTCTGGCTGCAACCAACGATAGGTGTGAACGAAATCGCTCCACATCTCCACGAAAGCCTCCACATCCAACTTCACGTGTAACGACTTCGGAAGGCCTTGCAAGCTCTCCTGCAACCATTCTAGAAAAGGTGCTCTTTCCCATAAAATCCACGGATCGTACCAACAATGGAACGCCGGGCTGCATTCTACTGACCACCTCATCTGCTTCGTGGCTCCTCGCCTGAATATACTTGCCCGGAAGAATAAATGGAGGTCTACAGAACGAAGAAGTTAGCACCACCATGCCCTTCGCGCCCCCTAAACGAGAACTCGGTAAAATAGTCACATATGAATCTCGACATACAACTTTTTGATAAGTTACAGGATAGCCTGAAAAAAATGATACAGAATATCCCCCAGAGGATGGGGCGCCAGCTGCAAGCGCGCTATTTGGAAAAGCAGGTTTCATATCGCACCCACCATGGGTTACACCTTATTTGTCTTTATATTATTATCGTGGATAAGGGCGTTTTGTTGCGCAAGTTAAGAGATGAGCGTGTACTGCGGTATACACAAAAAAAGACCCATGAGTTCAAAGAATTAGCGCACCACTTGGCTGGAAACAGCCGAGAAGGTGGC
>CAYWIG010000285.1:0-3517 GCA_964458295.1 uncultured Myxococcales bacterium | reverse complement strand
GCGAAGAAGGAGGAGGTCCAGGTAACGGATGAGGACGTTGAAGCGAGAATCACACAGATCGCTGAACAGTCGAAGCAGCCTCTAGCCAAGGTGAAACAGGAGCTTGAGAAGAACAATCAGCTCGGTCAGGTTAAGTCACAGCTCATCTTTGAGAAAACCCTTGATTTCATAGTGAGCAAGTCTAAAGTTAAGGAAATTAAACCAAAAAAAGAGAAAAAAACTAAATAATCTTCATAACAATTAAAAAAATGAGGAAATATGGAAAGAAATGAACTGATACCGATGGTGATAGAGCAGACTCACAAGGGTGAGAGGGCCTATGATATCTATTCCCGGCTCCTCAAGGATCGTATAATATTTATAGGTCAACCGATCACCGATGACCTGGCAAACGTCATAATAGCCCAGCTTCTCTTTCTGGAATCAGAGGACCCCGACAAGGACATACATCTGTACATCAACTGTCCTGGCGGTGTGGTGACTTCGGGGCTGGCCATCTATGATACGATGCAATACGTGCGTCCTGATGTATCGACGCTCTGTATGGGACAGGCTGCAAGTATGGGTGCGGTGCTCCTTTCAGCGGGTGCGAAGGGGAAGCGTTTTGCCCTACCCCACGCGAGGATGATGATACATCAGCCGATCGGTGGATTTCAGGGACAAGCGGCCGATATCGCAATTCAGGCACAGGAGATTTTGAGGCTCAGGGAAAAACTGAACGAACTTCTGGCCAATCACACCAGTCAAAAAATGCAGAAGATCCAGGGGGACACGGATCGTGATTTTTTCATGAGCTGTGAGGAGGCGAAAAAATACGGCCTGATAGATGAGGTCGTGACGTACAGGCCAGCGAAGGCTGCCAAGAAGGTAACCAAGAAAAAATAGCCTTTCGAATTCCATAGCAGGATATGAAGGGTAGGAGACAGAAATATGACACAACCCCCGGATGGAAAGAGTGATGGAAATACCATCGATCTCTCATGTTCGTTCTGCGGAAAGAACCAGCGTGAGGTAAGAAAACTTATCGCAGGTCCAACCGTCTACATCTGCGATGAATGTATCGAACTGTGTAACGATATCATAGCTGAGGAGAATATAAGAACTACGCATGGTGGCGAGCGCCTCGGCGTTCCAAAGCCAAATGAGATTAAACAGGTTCTCGACGAGTACGTCATAGGGCAGGAGCACGCTAAGAAGGTCCTGTCGGTCGCCGTTCATAATCATTACAAGCGAATTGAACACGGTTACAGACGGCAGTCCGATGATGTGGAAATTCAGAAGTCGAACATACTGATGATTGGACCGACGGGAACTGGAAAGACGCTCCTCGCTCAGACGCTAGCACGCTTTTTAAAGGTTCCATTCGCCATCGCCGATGCGACGACGCTGACCGAGGCGGGTTATGTAGGTGAGGATGTAGAGAATATCATTTTAAATCTACTTCAGGCATCCGACTTCGATAAGGCGAGGGCTGAAAGAGGTATAATCTATATCGACGAGATAGATAAGATAACCCGCAAATCTGAGAATCCCTCCATAACCCGCGACGTGTCGGGCGAAGGGGTTCAGCAGGCGCTTCTAAAGATCATAGAGGGTACGATAGCCAGCGTTCCACCCAAGGGGGGGAGAAAACACCCTCAGCAGGAGTTCATACCGGTCGATACGACGAACATCCTTTTCATCTGCGGTGGAACGTTTGTCGGTTTGGATGACATCGTCGAGCGAAGGATCGGCGAGAAGAAACTCGGCTTCGGTGCAGAGGTCAAGGGTAAGACCGACAAAAAGTTGGGTGAGCTTCTCATGGAGGTTCAGACCGAGGATCTCTTGAAGTACGGTCTGATACCCGAATTTCTTGGAAGGATTCCCGTGGTAGCCACGCTCGAGGAGTTGGATGAGCCGGCGCTCGTGCGTATCCTTCAGGAACCGAAGAATGCGCTCGTAAAACAATATCAACGCCTATTCGAAATGGAGAAGGTCAAGCTGGAGTTCGCGAAGGGTTCGATCGAGGCGATTGCCAAGGAGGCCATTCGCAGAAAGTCCGGGGCTAGAGGTCTTAAGGCCATAATAGAGGGCGTGATGTTGGAAATTATGTACGACGTTCCATCCATGGAAAACGTCCGCGAAGTGCATGTGGATGCAAATGTTATATTAAAAAAGAAACAGCCTCTTATCGTATATGACAATGAGGGCGAGAAGGCAGAAACAGCATAAAGTGTTTAAGTGTCTAGGTGTCTAGGTGTCTAGGTGTCTAAGTATTTAAGTCATTTGTAATTCTTAGACACTCAGACACTTAAGTACTTGGATACTTAAACACTCAAAGGGGAGATCACATGACAGACGAAGTGAAGAATGTGGAGAAGAAGGCGGAGACAAATATGATCAAAGACGGGGAGACGGTTGTGGTTCCACTTCTTCCACTTCGGGATATAGTTGTGTTTCCCCATATGGTCGTTCCACTTTTTGTCGGAAGGGAAAAGTCGATAGCAGCGCTTGAGGAGGCGATGAACAAGGAGAAGGATATACTTCTCTCCGCTCAGATCAATCCGAAGACGAACGATCCCAAGCCTGAGGATATCTATAAGATAGGAACGCTCGCTGCGATCATTCAGCTTCTCAGGTTGCCCGATGGTACGGTGAAGGTGTTGGTTGAGGGAAAGGGAAGAAGCGCCATCACCCAGTATCTCACGAATCCAGATTTCTTCCTGGTGGAGGTTGAACCATTTCCGGAGGAGAGTGAAGTTACGGTTGAAGTTGAGGCGTTGATGCGCGGTGTTAAGAATACCTTCGAGCAGTATGTGAAGTTGAATAAGAGGATTCCCCCTGAGATGCTTGCCTCAGTTTCGACGATCGACGATCCATCGAGGCTTGCTGATACAATCGTGGCACATCTCTCTCTAAAGCTTCCGGACAAGCAGAGTATACTCGAAATTATTTCGACGGGAGATCGATTGGAGAAACTGTTGTCACTCATGCAGTCCGAGATTGAAATTCTACAGGTCGAACGCCGCATCCGCTCCAGGGTTAAGAAGCAGATGGAGAAGACCCAGCGCGAATATTATCTAAACGAACAGATGCAAGCGATTCAAAAGGAACTCGGCGAGAGGGATGAGTTTAAGACCGAGATCGCCGAGCTAGAGGAGAAGGCTAAGAAGAAGAAGATGAGCGAGGAGGCCAGGGATCGTCTCAACAAGGAGATAAAGAAACTCAAGATGATGAGTCCTATGTCGGCAGAGGCGACGGTCGTCAGAAATTACATCGATTGGGTTTTGTCACTCCCGTGGGAGGAGATGACCAAGGACAAGTTGGACGTCAAGGAGGCGGAGCGGATTCTCGATGAGGATCATTATGGGTTGGAACAGCCGAAGGAGAGGATAGTCGAGTATCTGGCCGTTCGCTCCCTCGTAGATAAGATGAAGGGTCCGATACTCTGCTTCGTAGGGCCTCCGGGAGTTGGAAAGACTTCGCTCGGACGTTCCATCGCAAGGTCTACCGGAAGAAAGTTCATCCGCTTGAGCCT
>CAYWIG010000284.1:0-3558 GCA_964458295.1 uncultured Myxococcales bacterium | reverse complement strand
TCGTATTTGTCACTTCGATATAGGGACTCCTCGCATTCGATTGGGTCACCGTTCTCAAGGTACGTAGCCCCTTTGATGAGAAAAACCAGCGAGCCCTCTTTAAGTCCGAGTAAAGACGCCGAATCACCCGAAATGTTTGCAATTCTCAGGTTCTGGGAGTGTCTGAAAGGCTTACACCCGTAGACGTTTTCGAACACCTTCCATAAGGAAGATGAAAGTTCCTCTTTTTGGATACCAGGGCAGAGATCCGTTCGGATATACCTGGTTTCCAGCATCATAGGGACATCATTGGCCAGGCGTAATCGCTCAAGCTTCACAATCTTCGCCCCGGTTTTTAAGCCCATTCTCTCCCTTGAAAAAGCATTCGCCGGGATCACTTTCTTGCTCAGGACCTGTGTTGAAGGGACGAGCCCCATCTCCTTCATGTTTTGGGTAAAACCAAGGACTTTTCTCAGGTCTCGCTTCACCTTTCCCATTCGCACGAATGTGCCCTTACCTGCCTTTCTTTCGAGGAAATTTTCATGAACGAGGTCATTCAGAGCACGCCGTATGGTGGTGGATGAAATGCCGTATCGTTCGCTGAACTCTCGCTCTGACGGGAGAAGATCCCCTTCCTGAAAGTCTCCCTTCAATATCTTTTTTTTAATGTCGTCTTTCAATTGATAATAAAGGGGTATTTTTGAGTATTGATCAATAACCATTTATATCACCTGCCTTATGGTACAAGAGGCACGATCCGACCTTCATCATGTCTTTCCTTGATCCTATTTAGTTTTTCTCTGTGTAAATGTGTAATATTACCGTATCGGGAGATTGTCAACTCAAAACTATCGATCAATGGAAAGGCTTGCCTCGCTCACGACTGTTTTAGAGTAATGATACTTATTTCCAAGATGAATGGACAAGAAGAGAAGGCCGGTTGGGTTTTGACAAAAAAAGTGACCGGAACAGTCCTGCAATGCCTCAAAAAAAGTTTTTTCTTGACCAATAAGATAACATTGTAATATTATACTAAAGATAATATTTTGACGATGAGGCTATGAACGGGCTCGGCATTAGGATCTGTTCTTCCATGAGGTGGCGCGTGAAGCTCAGTGACCTCTAACCCGTCCCGGTTGTGAAGGTACATGACTTGAGTTTAACGGGCCCGAACCAATATCAGTGAGGAGGAGAAAATATGACTAAGAAGTCACCGAAAAAAAAGGCCGCAAAGGGAAAAATTTCCCAGCCGGGTGTTAGTGAGAAAATTCTCCTAAAGATGTATCGCAGTGTCTATGCGACGCGTCAGTTTGAGCTCAAGTGCATGGATCTTTATCGCAAGGGGTTTATCCGGGGCTATCTTCATCCCTATTTAGGTGAGGAGGCCATTGCGGCAGGCGCCTGTGCGGCCATACGGCCCGAGGACTTCATTGTTAGCACCCATCGTGGACACGGGCACTGCATCAGCAAGGGTGCTGATCTGAAGCTGATGGTTTCAGAGATTATGGGGAGGGCCACCGGATATTGTAAAGGGCGGGGCGGTTCCATGCACATTTTCAGCAAGGAAGATAACAACCTCGGGGCCAATGGGATTGTCGGCGCAGGGATCCCCATCGGCACCGGCGCTGCCATGGGAATCAAGGTGAGGAAAGGCAAACAGGTTGTTTTGGTTTTTTTCAGTGATGGTGCTGCGAACCAGGGGGTTTTTGGCGAGTCATTGAATTTTTCGGCAGCCTTTGAACTACCGGTCATATACATGCTGGAAAACAATCATTATGCGGTCTCCACGCCGGTGGAGTGCTCCTTCGGGAACTGTGATCTGGCCTGCAAAGGCCCTGCCTACGGAATGCCTGGGGTCTGCATTGATGGAAATGACGCAGTAGAAGTCTATTTCGCCACCAAGAGTGCCGCTGAAAGGGCGCTCAATGGGGAAGGCCCAACGCTCATTGAGGCCAAGACCTATCGCCACGGAGGACACCATATCAATGACCCGGGGCTATATATGGATCAGAAAGTCTTGGCAGAATGGAAAGCGAGGGATCCGCTTGATATTCTCCGGAGCAAAATCAAAGGCAAAAAGAAGATACAAGAAATAGAAGCCCACGTGGAATCGGAGTTGGAGGAGGCGATTGAGTTCGCCAAGGACAGCCCTCAACCATCGGTAGATGAATTCCTGGATAATATCCCCAATTATTGATAAATCTCCACCAAACAAGGAGTAAAAGAATGGCTGAAATGATGTATCGGGAGGCTTTGAACCGGGCCCTTTTCGAAGAAATGCGAAAGGACCCATCGGTTTTTGTTATGGGAGAAAACATTGGCGAGCGTGGTGGATCATATAAAGTAACCGAGGGACTGATCAAGGAATTCGGTCCCGAACGGGTGATCGATACGCCTCTGGCAGAAGCAACGTTTACCAACGCGGCCGTGGGGGCGGCGCTTGCCGGCACTCGCCCCATCGTGGACATCCTGTTTATTGATTTTACCACCCTTGTAATGGACGCGATCGTCAATCAGGCTGCAAAGTACAAATTTATGTCCGGAGGTCAGGGGCAGATTCCCATGGTTTTAAGGACACAGGGTGGGGCGGGCAATGGCATTGCCGCCCAGCACTCTCAGAGCCTTGAAGCCCTATTTTATCATATCCCGGGGCTGAAACTTGTGATGCCCTCTTCACCCTACGATGCTTACGGATTGCTCCTCTCTGCCATCCGGGATGACGTCCCGACGATCTTCATTGAGCACAAATTGTTATACATGACCAAAGGAGAAGTTCCCGAAGAAGAGTATGTGGTTCCGCTTGGGGAGGCTGACGTCAAAAAGGAGGGGGAAGACGTGACCCTGGTGACCTATTCGTACATGACACTCAAGTGTCTCGAAGCGGCAGAACTCTTAGAGAAAGAGGGCATCAGCGTCGAAGTCGTCGATCTGAGGACGCTCAAGCCCCTGGATGAAGAGACCATCCTGAAATCTGCAAGAAAGACGGGTCGGGTCATTATCGTTCATGAGGCGTGTAAACGAGGTGGTATTGGGGGTGATATTGCTGCCATGATTATGGAAAAGGCCTATGACGATCTGGATGGCCCTGTCTCGCGTGTTTGCGGGCTGGACACTCCCATCCCATACAACCTCGAGCTGGAGAAGGTGTGTGTCCCCACTGTTGAAGATATTGCTGAAGCAGTCATCAAAATCACATAGGTGCGTGACTTTGAATGCTTTTTGACTCCAAATAATCTTACGAGTGTCCATCCAGTAATGAGATAGTTTTTGCAAGGTCAAGGAAGATGAAGATTTTAATCCCGCCTGGGGCGGGAAATACATCGAAGTATTTCGAGGATTAAAATCCGAATCTGACGTCCCGCCGATAGGCGGGATGAAAAATAGCCATTTATGGATGGGCACTAACGAGGATGAACGTATACTATGGCAACAAAGATCATGATGCCCCAGGCAGGGCAGGATATTACGGAAGGTAGAGTCGTTAAGTGGCTGAAGGCTGAAGGGGACACCGTGAATAAGGGCGAACCCATATGCGAGGTGGAGACAGAAAAGGTCGTCTTTGAGGTTGAATCACCGGCT
>CAYWIG010000283.1:0-3604 GCA_964458295.1 uncultured Myxococcales bacterium | reverse complement strand
TCTCGATCCTTTTCTGTGCCTCACCCCTGCTCGTGGAAAGCAGCTTTCCAGTGAAGAGGAAGGATTTCCCCTCGTAATCCCAACCCGTGCCAACGCTGCCGTTCACAGATTCTATGGTTACATATCGTAAGAGTTTATCGATCAGGCCCCTTTTATTTTTCAGACCCTCGACCACCTCCCTTGCAATAACAGGTCCGATCGTATGAATTTCAGAGAGCTCCTCCTCACTCAAATTCCTAATCCCCTCCAAAGAACCCAACGTGGATAGAATCTTGGATGCATGTTTACCGAGCTCCCTTATCCCGAGACTCTGCAAAAACACCGGCAGGGATATATTCCTGCCGTTGCCTATATTCGATAGAAGTTTTTCCGCCAGCGTATCACCCATTCGTTCCAGGTCTATGAGTTCTTCCTTGGTAAGCTCATACAGTTCCGAAGGATCGGTTACGATCCCCTCCTCATACAGTTTAGCAAGGAGCTTTTCACCGAAACCATCGATACCCACAGCCTTCACAAAATGTGATAGTTCGCCGACTTTGCTCTTCACGCACGATTTGGAATTCGTGCAATATAGAAAGTCATCCTCAACTCTAACTTTACTACCACAGGAGGGACATTTATTTGGAACTTTGATGGGCCCCCCGCCTTTCTCAACTACCGATTCGAGGTTCGGAATGACGCCTCCCCTGCGCATCATCAGAACCTTGGCTCCCACACCGATCCCCAGCTTCTTCATAATTCCAATATTGTGAAGCGAAGCTCGCCTGACCATCGCGCCGGAGAGTTCAACCGGTTCAACTATCGCTACAGGTGTGATAGCACCAGTTCTCGATACGCTCCATTCGACGCCAAGAAGGGTGGTGATCCCGGAGTCGCCCTGAAATTTATACGCTATCGCATATCGCGGATGATGGGCTGTAGCTCCAAGCCTCTCCTGTTCAGCTATGTCGTTCGCCCTAAACACGACACCGTCTAGTTCATAGTCGAACTCGTCCCGCCTACCCAAGAAGTCGTCGAAGGCATTCTGCATATCTTCACGCGCAACCTCTTTCCACTCGACCACGTCGAAACCTAGCGCCTTGAGGAATTCATACTTTTCAACCTCTGTCCTTTCTTCTCCACCGAAGAGATCGTATGCGAAGAAAGAGAGTTCATAGTCGCCAGTCCCCACAGGATCCTTCAGTTTGATAGCTCCAGCAGTGAGGTTCCTGGGATTGGCAAATTTGTCTCTATACCTCTCGAAGATAGACAGAGGCATGTAGACCTCACCCCTAATTTCCAAATTACCCTTCCCGATCCTCTTGGGAATGGATTTAATAAAGCCTACGTTGGGAGTTATCTCTTCACCTTCCATCCCATCGCCACGGGTCGATGCGAGCATCATATTACCCTTGGCATCATATCGGAGACTTACCGCGCAACCATCTATCTTTGGGGTAGCAACGACATCACCCTCAAATTTCTTCGCCCAGTCCTGCAGGACATCCTCTTCGTAACACTTATCGAGTGACAACATAGGAAGGTCGTGTCGAACCTTCTTCGTGGCAATCACTGCGTCGGATGTAAGTTCGGCTAGAATCTTGGAATCAGGTTTTCTTCTCTTCAACTCCTCGACAAGATAATCATAATCATAGTCTGAGATTTCGGGTGCATTCTCCACGAAGTACAGCCTGTTATGCCTTCGCACCTCGGCCTCGAGTTGCTTTATGGTCAGTTTTCTGAATTTCTCGTTCATATCCATTTATCAACAACGCTCACTGTTTTCAAAGGGATCCCAGATGCTAGATGCCGGATTCCAGATAAGTAACTATTATCGCTCCGTCTGGCATCTGGCATCCGGAATCTGGGATCAAATAGTCAAAACTGATCACTATCTACAAATCATTTCCAAATCCATTCATCGCATTATACGCTATAAGCCTCGGTCCCAGCACCGGATGGAACCTCACCAAAATCAACGCACAGTTATCGATAGAAAAATTGATTATACGTTTCATCTCCATACTTAAGAGATTTAGCAGCGCTACCTTGATGACATCGGCATGACTCACGAGCGCAATCCTTCCATCCTCGTAACGCTCACGAATATCCTCCAACGTCTTCGAAACCCTCTTCGTTACATCCGCCATCCTCTCACCGCCGGGCAACTCCACCTCAGTTGGATCCTCATGATACAGTTGCCACAGCTCCTGGTTTTCACCTGCAACCTCATCGAACGATCTTCCTATCCAATCGCCATAGTCTATCTCCGCGAGCCCATCATCGATTTGAATTTCAATCCCATCGTGACGCTTCGCTATAATCTCGGCAGTCTGGTGGGCCCTCTTGACCGGGCTTGAAACTATTGCGCTCAAATCCGCATTCTTCAAGTATTGGGATAGATCCTCGGCTTGTTTAACACCGACTTCATTTAAGGGAATCGGCCTCCTCCCCATAACGAGATGCGAGGCGTTCCAATCGGTCTGTCCATGTCTTATCAGGAGTAGCTCCAACATTTCACTTTCCTTTCAATATTTCAGATGATAGAAATTAGGTCCGTATTAACAAAATCCTTTGTTATTTCAAGAAGATTCGGCGCGCTCGCCGACACAATTCCAAGGGGGAGGAAGATGGCCATCCAGACATTTACATTAGATAACGGCATGGAGGTGGTGCTCGAGGAGAACCACACATCCAAGGTCGTATCGTTTAGCGCCCTCGTGAAGGTTGGGAGCGTCAATGAGGCTCCGAAGGAAGCCGGGATATGTCACGTCATTGAGCACATGCTGTTCAAGGGAACACCATCCAGACCTGCAGGCACCATCGCGATGGAGGTCGAAGCGGCTGGCGGTGATATCAATGCGTACACATCCCTCGATCAGACCGTATTCTATATCAATATGGCGATGCGCTATGCGGAAAAGGGGCTAGCGATTCTAGCCGATGCACTTATGAATCCGCTGTTCGACCAGGAGGAGTTGGAGCGTGAGGCGGAGGTCATACTGGAGGAGATCCGAAGGGAGCAGGATAATCCAGCTAGAATGGCCGCAGAGTATCTCTTCCAGAATGCATACAAGGTGCATCCATACGGACGTCCTATCATCGGTTATCCAAAAACCGTCAAATCGTTCACGCATGATGTCCTCATGAAATTTTACAGGAGTTGGTATACTCCAAAAAACATGTCGTTCATCGTCGTAGGGGATTTCGACACGAAAAAAATGCTGGAACTGATCCAGAAGCACTTTAAAAACTTTAAAGGTAAAAAACCGCCTGACAGACTGATTAAAACTGAACCTAAACAGGGCTCACCTAAGCTCATCATAAAACAGATGAACGTTCAGAGCGCATACCTGGCGCTCGGATTTCACATTCCGGAGATAACCGATCCGGATGTTCCAACACTCGATCTGCTCGCACATATCCTTGGGGGAACTGACTCTTCGAGGTTGGAACAGGAGGTAAAGGAGAAGAAACATCTCGCACATCATATACTCAGCTGCGCCTATACACCAAAACATCCAGGTCTTCTCTATATCGGCGCCATGCTGTCTGAGAATGCAGCACAGAAAGCTATCGGAGCGATAAAGGAGGAGGTTGAAAGGCTTCATCGTGACCCCGTGAC
>CAYWIG010000282.1:0-3605 GCA_964458295.1 uncultured Myxococcales bacterium | reverse complement strand
ATTGACGATCAGATAATCTACTTTCTTGTCACCGATAACTGACTTAATCTTTTCCAAAAAACGCTCGAAGGAATTATGCTTAACCGTATCGAGGATCGCCACTTTATCGTCATCTATTATATAGGAGTTGTAGGAGACCCCCTTCGGCAGCGGCCAGATCCCCTCAAAGATATCTGTCGACCTGTCGTTTACACCGATCCAATATATTCCATCCTTAATTTTGATCGCAGATTTCATAACATCCCCTTCTTTCATTTCGGATTGTAGATTTCAGATTGCGGAGATCATTATAATTAACCGAAATCCGAAATCTCAAATCCGCAATCCTCTTTGCTCATCCCGAAAAATATCTCGTCAATATCATCCGTTGTCTCTTTAGTGACTCGGGTCCTGTGCCCCCAACCACGTCGCGTAGCTTTATCGCCTCCTTAGGATCCAATATCTTCTCTGCATCGTCCTCGAACAGGGGAGATGCGGACTTCAAATCCCCCATCGTAAGTGTTCCTCCAATAGGCAACGATTTAAATAGATTTGCAATAACCTCATGAGACTCCCTGAAGGTCATACCCTTCTTGACGAGATAATCCGCAAGGTCAGTCGCTATAAGTTCGGAGCTAAGCGATCCCTCCATAACTTCAACATTGAATTTGATCGTGCTTATCACGTCGGTGAACATCTCGAGAGAAATCTCAGTGTTCTCGATCATATCGAAAAGCGCCGGCTTGTCCTCCTGCATATCCCTGGCATATGTCAGAGGAAGGCCCTTCTGCAAGGTAAAGAGAGTTTGTAAATCACCGATCACGCGAGCGGCTTTACCCCTTACGAGCTCCAATGAATCCGGATTTTTTTTCTGGGGCATCATGGAACTTCCCGTTGTAACGCTATCATCCATCTCCACGAAGTTAAACTCCCTCGTCGACCAGATGATCAAATCCTCAGCGTAGCGACTTAAGTGGACCATCACCGTAGCCAGCGCGCTACCTAGTTCGAGAAATTCATCGCGGCTAGAAATAGTCTGAATGCTATTTTCAGATACACCCTTGAAGCCAAGCCTTCTCGCCATAAGCTCCCTATCGATAGGAAATCCCGAACCGGCAATCGCACCGGCGCCAAGTGGGAAGAGTGCGAGCTGCCCCTCCAAAACAGTATCGATTCTCTTCGCGTCCTCATATAGATAGAAACAGAATGAATAGAGATAATGTGCAAGGCTTATCGGCTGCGCCCTCTGTAGATGGGTATATCCTGGAAGAACCGTGTTCATGTGTTTGTCAGCTTGTTTTAGAAGAACTCGTCCGAGATCGCCAAGCTGTTTTTTCATCAACTGACACTGATCCCTTAGATAGAGATGAACATCCGAGAGGATTAGATCATTACGACTGCGACCGGTATGAATTTTCGCTCCTTCCGGCCCCGCCTTCTTAGTAAGGCGCCTTTCAATCATTGTGTGAACGTCCTCATCGGGATACTTCCTGGCCGTGTAATCCCCAGCTTCGTATTCACTGAGCATCTCATCGAGAGCTGAATGAATCTTTCGAACACCCTCCTCATCCAGGATACCGATCTTCTGAAGGGCAATGGAGTAGGCACGATTCACCTCGATCTCATATGGGAAGAGCCTCATGTCGGTTACTAGCGATTGTCCAATCCGCGCCATCGCCGAACTCATGGGTTTTTCGAATCTTCCTTTCCAGAGTGTCATATTCTACCTCGTAAGGTTGAGATTGAGGCTAAGGTTGAGGATTATACAGAATATCCAATCTCAGCCTTGACCTCAGCCTTATCCTTAACCTTAATCTCGTTTGAATTTGCTGTAATTAGGGGCCTGATAGCCGCTCAAGTCCCTATCCTTACTCATCTCCATAAGAGATCTCACCTTTATGGACAATCCATAGAGGTTGATAAAACCCTCGGCATCCTTCTGGTTGTATACGTCCTCTTTACCAAATGTCGCAAACTCCTCGTGATACAAGGAATACGGTGAGCGGCGACCTAGAACCATACAATTACCCTTGTAAAGTTTGAGTCTCACATCACCCGTTACGTTCTTCTGCGTCTCCTTCATAAAGGCATCGATCGCCTCGCGAAGTGGCGCAAACCAAAGACCGTTGTAGACGAGCTCTGCGTATTTCGGCGCAATGGAATTCTTATAGTGCATCGTATCGAAATCGAGGACGAGACTTTCAACCTCACGATGTGCTGTATAAAGAATCGTCCCACCCGGAGTTTCATAGACACCCCTCGACTTCATTCCGACGAAACGATTTTCAACCATATCAATTCTGCCGATGCCGTGTTTGCCACCTATTTCGTTGAGCTGAGTTAGGAGCGATACGGGATCCATATCCTTTCCATCGATACCTGTGGGAACACCACTCTTGAACGATATCGTAATCGTATCCGGGGTATCCGGTGCCTTTTCAGGATCGACCGTCAGCGAATGGACCTTCTCCGAAGGTTCCTGCCATGGATCCTCGAGCTCGGCACCCTCGCTAGAAAGATGCCATAGGTTCTTATCATGGCTGTAGATCTTTTCCCTCGAGACGGTCAGCGGAATATTGCGATCCTCCGCATATTTGATCGCTTCCTCCCTCGATTTAATATCCCACTCACGCCATGGTACTATCACCTTGAGCGTCGGGTTGAACGCCTTGAATGTAAATTCGAAGCGAACCTGATCGTTACCCTTGCCGGTACATCCGTGGGCTACCGCATCGGCACCTTCCTTCTCGGCGATATCCATCATCCTCTTGGCAATCAGCGGACGCGCAATCGACGTGCCGAGGAGATATTTCCCCTCATAGACAGCACCCGACTGAATCATCGGAAATACGTAGTCGGTCATGAACTCCTGTCGCAGGTCATCGATATATACCTTATCGGCACCGGAGAGTTTTGCTCGCTCCTCTAGGCCGTTTAATTCATCACCCTGCCCAACATCAGCCGCGTATGCGATCACCTCACAGCCGTAGTTCTCCTTGAGCCATGGGACGATTATCGTCGTATCGAGACCGCCTGAATATGCCAACACCACCTTCTTCACTTTGCCTTTAGTCATCTTCACTTGCCCCTTTCATTATATTGATCCAAGCCTCGCTAGTTACGCCATAGCGCCCGGAAGCACAAGCGTGAATTACATTCGGATATCCGATTATCCGGTGAACCGTGACTTGGATATCCGGGCATCGGAATATCCGGGACATGAGTAAGAAGGTTGTGTTCCGGTTGCCCGGATAACCGGTTATCCGGGAACCCGCTTTCGTTATTGAATATTCGATCAAATTCTGACTATCATCCCAATCCAAGGAGGAAAAAATGGACTATTCCCCGAAATCGAGGCTCGTGGCGCTCCTGCTCTGTTGGTTCCTGGGGCTATTTGGCGCTCACCGCTATTACACCGGCAAGATCTGGACCGGCGTCATCATGCTCCTCACCGGTGGTGGATTTGTGATCTGGTGGATCATCGATCTCGTCGTAATCCTCGTAGGCGAATTCGACGACAAGCAGAATCGCAAACTATATCGCTGGTTCGAACCAGATTCGGTATAAGGATTAAGTGTCCGACTGTATAGCGCAAGTAAAAGGGAGACTTTTTTGGGGTATATCAG
>CAYWIG010000281.1:0-3624 GCA_964458295.1 uncultured Myxococcales bacterium | reverse complement strand
TCCAGAACATCGCCGATATTAAGATGACATATGCGAGCACCATCTCGTAGGACGATGGCTTATAGCGAAATACAAAAACATCACCATGCGTAGATATCAATTTCGCAAAATCCAGAAGGAGCCCTGCTAAGAATGACGAAATGATCCATATCGGATGAGAAAGAGCATCCGAAAAGAGGGATACGATTGACGCGATGAAGATCGACGGAACGAGGAGAACGCTTGCCAGCGGAACAGCAATCAGATTGCTGATCAATCCGAGCATCGTAACTATGTTAAAATGATATGCCACAAGTGGTAGTGTCGAAATAGTAGCAGCAAATGTTATCGCCATAATAGATATGACGCGACGACCGATTATCGACCACAGTGAACATCCATCGATGTGATCATTTAGCCTGCGAACGATAGGATAACCGATCATAAGAATTCCCAAAACTGCAGTTACCGACAGCTGAAACGAGACATCGAGCACCGAAAGCGGCATGGCAAGCAGGATTGCTATGACAGCAATCGATAGCGTGTTGATGAGATTCTGTCTCCTTTTCAGTATCACACCCAACAGAAATATCGATATCATTATAGCCGCGCGGATGGATGACATCGAACCCTGGGTGATGAGGACATAACCCCACACCGCTGGAAGTGTGATAATCGATGCCATTATCTGCAGCGGAACGACAAGCAGGAGTCTCGGAATCAAGCCAAAAATCGATTTGGATACAAAATAGATAATTAGTGCGATCAAGCCAACGTGGAGCCCCGAGATAGCTAGGATGTGCGACAAACCCGAAGCGGCAAATGCATCTCTCATCTCGACAGTCATTCCATCGCGTTTGCCGAGTGCGAGGGACTCCATGATCGTCCTCCTCCCCTCCTGTATCTTTTGAGGAATGCCCTTTGATATTCGTCTACGTGCATCGTGGATTGCATTTCTAAAATGCGAGTCGTTCTTCTCATCTACATAAACTTTCCCGTATATCCATCCTGTGGCCGCAATTCCATGAACCAGCAGATATCTTCTGTATGAAAAGTTTTCTACCTCTGGCGGCGATCTAAACTTCGCCTTGAATCGAACATGATCTCCAGGCATCAGCGGAATATTCTTCTGCTTGGTCGAGATCCTCACGCCACCGTAAGCCCTAGAATAACGCCCTCTCCATTTCTTTTTACACCCCCTGAGATCTATATCGATCGTAGATCCCCATTTCCTTCTTCTAAGTTCCTTTTTAATTATACCGTTGCAAATGAATACCGGTTCATCATTCACCGAAAAAGACATCATCCTGTTGGAACTCATCTTATAAGAAGCGAGCAGATATCCTATTAGAAAAGTACATAGTAGGGATAACACGATGACAACTACTCTCCTTTTCCTAGCCAGTGCGGCTAGAATTGGATAGAGAACAATGACGAATATGAATTTCAGATATGAAAAGGGAAATAGATCGGGATAAAGTGAACCGCTAAGCGTTCCGCTCGTGAGCGACAAGGCGAGGAGGGGCATCGGCCGGTATATATTCCAACGCGAGATTGATATCCTTAAAAAGAGCGCTCGCATATTCTTGAACACCATCGTAACGTTTGTTAGTCCGACGGCTCGATAGAATCAAGTCGAGTTTATCTCGAAGCGTCATTAAATATCTTCTCGCAGCTTCCGTAGGGTGATGATAGAAAAGTATGATCGTTTTTCTCACGTTTATATTATTAATCCAAAACTCCCCATCGTGTAATTCAAACCGAACACCTCCGGTAAGATCATCATAGATTGTGTTCAACCTTCCGTGCACTTTATCCTGAAGTGACCTGACTTTTGCATTGAAGTCGGCTTGACCTCTACCACCTTTTGACCATACGAAGTGTTGATATTTATCGAGACCGTTGGACGTGCCGCACAAAAATTTTACATCGTCCCTCTCCTCTTCGATCATCTCCTCGATATCGACTCCATTGACATGCACCCTGCCATCCTCTTCAAAACTCCATTCTTCGTCCGGTGAAGGCTTGTATGACAATCGTTTATCGAGTGGAAGGTCCGTTGAACGTTCGGATTTCCGCGCTCCCTTACTGCTTCGCACGCCGCCCGTGCGCCTATATTTATCGATAAGATTAATCATTTGTGATCCATTACGGGGTTTTAGCCCATTCCCCACCTATATTACTTATCGGCAAACACCCTCTCCAAAGTTGCGAGGTATTCGGCTAAAAAGACCCTTCCTTGTTCATCCTCTTCAAGGAGCCACCTGAGCGCTTGCAGGGCACCGATCTGGGCCTGATTCAGATCTAAGTGCTTGATATTATGGCCTTTGAAGAAGATCTCCCCCCGTCTATGGTCATAGTGGATCGAGGCCACTTCATCGTTCATGATGAAGGTATACGTAAATCTATCCTTATAGATGGCCAACATGCTGTCCGGCTGCTTTGCCTTGCCCTTTCCAGCAGGACGCGCCTTGCCACCCATTATTTTGATCAGATCGAGCGGTGATGTCTGTCCAGCCATTGCCATCTCCTTATCTATACTCAATTGTTGATTTCTCTTTTTCATAACCTTATCCCCCCCTTGCTTCCTTCCCATAAGAATGCAGAATTCGTGCCATGATTTCAGATTCGGCAGCTGTCTATCTATTTGTAATATAAGGTTATTATTTGCGGGGAGGAAATGCCAAGACTCTCAAAGTGGTAATTTTATCATTTTATGTATCGGAAATCTGACACTAATGCGCTGTAGAAAGCTGTAGAAAGCTGAATTGGTTCACCTCTATGCGTGTTGCAGTGATATTATTTATATCTACACCTGTCCTTTCAGTCAAAAGTCTCTGAATCTATAAATCCAACGTACATTTCATAGCTATAAGCTATTGATTAAAGAAAATATATTCACCCCCGCTATTTCACGGATTTTAGTTTTCCGATTGGAACTTTACCAGCCACCTGTTTTGCCCTCTTACAACCCTCATCCAGACCCAACTTACATGCCTTGTTCGCATCTTCATAAGCACGGGCAAAGTCTTTCGAATGAAAGTAAGCTCCGCCCCTTTCCAAATATGCCCTGGCATCGTTTTGGTTCTTGGAGATATATTCATCCCACATCTTTACAACCTCATCAAATCTATGGTGCCTTGCTAAAGCATGATCTAAATCCACATAAGCCTGAAAATTCGAAGGTTCGTTACTGATTTTTCCCCTCAGCTTTTTGACTCTATCACCGTATGTTTCCTGTTTCTTTAATAACTCATTTTGAGGTTTCTCCACGACCTCTGTGTACCCTTTGCCTGATTTTGCTCCTTGATATCGCTTTAAAGCCCTCTCGTTCGACGAATCTAAGACTTTTGCAATAGCATACAGCCGTAGAGCTTCATCCCTCTTTCCAGCCTTAAATGCCGCATCCCCAGACTCAATCAATTTGAAAACGATATAACGATAATGCTCATATTCATTTTTAGATACTATTGGATTAAGTCTTAAGTTATCTATCATAACGCTGGCTGCCTTTTCATACTGCTTGTCTGCAACCAAAGCTGTTACATACTTCTCAAGTACCATAACGAGCTGAGGCTGCAATTTTAGCGCTGACTGATAATTGTCGATCGATAAATCTTATCTCTTTTGCGCTAGATATATAGC
>CAYWIG010000280.1:0-3630 GCA_964458295.1 uncultured Myxococcales bacterium | reverse complement strand
TGGGGCAACACGAAACGCTCGTTCCAGGTGAACCGAATGATTTTGCGTATTGGATAACGGAGGTCTTGGGTGAGGGGAGGCTCGGTGAACAGCTTTCAGCGATCGATACGATTATGGCTCCTTCGATCGGGGTTCTTCGGGAGAGGATCTGCGAAGTCATCGATGGCGCGTTGAAGGAGATCCGCCTCTTCCTGGCTCTTGCAGGCCCGCCGTCCGGTGAGGAGTTTTATTTTATGAAGGCGATGAACTTCGTTTTCAGGACCGATCATTCTTCAAAAAATCTGGAGGAGTTTGCGGATTGTTTAGAACGTGTGACGTTGCCCTCCATCTATTACCATACATTCGAATCACGCCTTCGTTTTGATAGGCCGACCAACGATTTTTCTGAATGGCTGGCGCATGGACTGGGTGAGGAGGAGCTTTCAGGTAAATTCGCAAAGCTCAGTCCGTATGATTGCTCCCTCGAGGTTATGAGGGGGAAGATGGTGGAGCTTATCAGAAATCGTATTGCGGAGTTATAGTTTTAGGAAATGAGTTATGTTGCTTGCTGAATATGAACCTATCGTAGGTAAGAACGTCTGTGAGGAACTGCGGCAGCTGGCGGGTCATCTCAAGGGGCGTTCCGTTCAGAATATCAACTCCACAGCTGTAGGTGCTGGAGTCGCCGAAATTTTCAACAGGATGATACCCCTCCTGAGAGAACTCGGCATCGATGCGACATGGGATGTCATCAAGGGCGGAGAGCAGTTCTTCTATGTCACAAAGAAAATTCACAATGCATTCCGTGGGGAGAAAGTGGTTCTTACCCCGGAGATGATCGATACCTTCTGGCAGACGAGTCATATGAATCTCAGGCAACTTTCATGCGATGCCGATATCGTCTTTGTGCACGATCCCCAGCCGATAGCGCTGGTCGACCAGAGGGATGACAGGAAAAATAAGTGGATATGGCGATGCCACGTCGATGCATCACGTCCGGAGGAGAACGTTTGGAGCTTTCTTCACCAGTTTATAACGAAATATGACGCATCGGTCTTTTCGGCCCCTCAGTTCTCGCAGGACCTGCCCATAAAACAGTTCATGATCGCACCTTCGATAGATCCACTTTCAAATAGGAACAAGGAACTATCGAAGGAGAAGATCGACGATGTTCTTCATCAATTTGGAATAAAGAAGGATAAGCCAATAATTACGCAGGTGGGTAGATTCGATCATCTGAAGGATCCGATAGGTGTTATCAAGGCATACAGGATAGTGAGGAAATCGATCGATTGCCAATTGATCTTGGCGGGATGCACTGCCACCTACGATCCGGAATTCGACATGGTTCTCTCCGATGTCAGAAAAGAGGCCGATGGCGAACCTGATATCCATGTTTTACTGATTCCTCCAGGAAGCGATGTGGAAATCAACGCACTCCAAAGGGCATCCGCCGTCGTGATGCAGAAATCACTCAAGGAGGGATTTGGAATTACCGTTGCGGAGAGCCTTTGGAAATCCAGGCCCGTAGTGGCTGGCGCTGTGGGTGGGATACCACTTCAGATCAAACATAAATATTCCGGAATGCTCTGTCATAGCGTGGAGGGCGCCGCCCTCGCGGTAAGACATATATTGAACAATTCGGAATTTGCCAAGAAGTTGGGTGAAAACGGACGTGAAGGGGTTAGGGCGCATCATCTTCTCACGCGTCATCTGAGGGAGTATCTATTGCTATTCCTTTCGATGTACGCTGATGGGGATGTTGTGCACCTATAGAAAATTATGTCGACACGAGAAACCTTACAGCAAGTCCTAAAGGATAAGATCGATGACGCCCTTTTTGTGGTCGTCTCAAACAGGGAACCCTACATTCACAGGTGGAGCGAGGGGAAGCTCGTCGTCGATAAACCGGCGAGCGGTTTGGTCACCGCGATGGATCCTATGCTTCGAACATCACATGGAATTTGGGTGGCGCAGGGCAGCGGCAACGCTGATAGAAAGGTTGTCGATAAGAAGAACAGGATTCAGGTACCTCCCGGCGAGGGGCTCTATACGTTGAAGAGGGTATGGCTTACGAAGGAGGAGGAGAGGGGATACTACTACGGATTTTCGAACGGAACCCTCTGGCCGCTGTGTCACATCGCCTTCGCGCGCCCCACGTTTGATGCGATGGAATGGGAAATTTATAAAAGGGTGAATAGGATCTTTGCGGATGCGGTTTTGGAGGAGATTGGCGATAGAAAGGCATTCGTATGGGTTCAGGATTATCATCTCGCCCTCCTTCCCTCCATGCTTAAGGAGCAGCGCCCGGATCTTATGGTCGCGCAATTTTGGCACATCCCATGGCCGAATCCAGAGATCTTCAGGATATGCCCTTGGGTCAGGGAATTGCTCGAAGGGATGCTAGGCAATGACCTGATAGGTTTTCATATCAGGATGCACTGTGAAAACTTCATAAACACCGTTGACCAGTCGCTCGAGGTTAGAATCGATAGGGAGCGCTCCACCATCTTCCATCATGGGGGCATCGCCACCAAGGTGCTCGATTTTCCGATCAGCGTCGATCAGGAGATGATAGCAACGGATGCTGAGAAGGACTATTCGTATAACGTGGTGATACAGGACGCCAAGAAATCCTTGCCGAAGAAATGTAAGTATATAGCTGTAGGCGTTGACCGCATAGATTATACGAAGGGTATTCCTGAGAGGCTTAGAGCTGTAGATAGGTTTCTTGAAAAATATCCTCATATGGTGCGAAACTTCGTCTACCTTCAGATGGGAGCGCTATCCAGAATTCATATCGGCCTCTATAAGAGTTTAAACGATGAGATAAACCAGTTGGTCGATGAGATAAATTGGAAATACTCCACCGAGGATTGGACGCCTATAGTTTTTCTAAGGCGTAACCTAACATACCCCGAGGTTCTGGCGTTCTACAGGATGGCCAACGTCTGTATCGTGAGTTCATTGCATGATGGAATGAACCTCGTCGCGAAGGAGTTCATTGCAAGTAGAAATGACGAGGATGGTGTGTTGCTTCTATCGAAATTTACCGGTGCGGCGAGGGAGCTCGATGAGAGCTCCGTCATATTCAATCCATATGACATCGAGGGATTTGCTGATGCCTTGCACGTTGCTGTTTCAATGCCGAAGGTCAAGAGAAGGCGTAAGATGCGCAGGCTGAGGGAGATAGTTGCGGAGAACAATATCTATAAGTGGGGTGAGGATTTTGTGTCAGAGCTTGCCAAGTTAGCGTAGTTTATACCTCTCCGCTCAGTTGAAGGTTTTTTTATATCACTAAGTTATCTTCTGTGGAACTTTATTTCATTTGTTGATGGGAGTTCTTGATGTTTGCTTACGGTTTAGAAAAAATTGACGAACAGCTTCGATTCTTTTTCTTTCATGATCGTGGAAATCTGAAGGGTGGTGATATAAAATCGTGGTCCAGCAGGCTATGGAAAGAGCACCCCTTCGTCTATGATATTTTGTTTGAAGCAAAGGACATTGAGGAAGCGAGGAACGACCTGTACAGATGGGTGGTCGATAGGGAGAAGGATATAAGGACAAGAAGGATCAGGGTTCATCCCCTTGAATGGGCATTGATAAGAAGTTCCAGTAGGGTGCTGAGGAATGTACTCTCGAAACGTTGTG
>CAYWIG010000279.1:0-3634 GCA_964458295.1 uncultured Myxococcales bacterium | reverse complement strand
GATTGGTGTGATTCTACTTACCTACCCGTTACCGATGTCCCCGGTTATTACACTTGATATTTCTACGATAATTTGTTCGTTGGGGACCTTGCTTTTGCCCGATTTGACCACATATTGAAGGCAGAGGACAGAAGTCGGAAAACAGACGTCAGATTAAGCAAAATTTGATCTGTCTTCTGTTTTCTGTCTTCTGACCTCTGAACTGGAGTAACAAATGATCAAGCGTGACTATTACGAGGTTCTTGAGATCGATCGCAACGCCTCCGGCGTTGAGATAAAAAAATCCTATAGGCGTCTAGCTCTCAAGTATCATCCTGACAGGTGCGATGAGTCGGATGGAGAGGATAAGTTCAAGGAGGCTTCAGAGGCGTATGAGGTTTTATCCGATCCTCAGAGAAAACAGATCTACGATGCCTACGGCCATGCCGGACTCGATCGTTCCGGCTTTCATGGCTTCAATAACGTCAATGATATCTTCGCATCGATGGGCGATATCTTCGAGGAGTTTTTCGGAGGTATGGGCAGTCCATTTTCCGGATTCGGTGGATCGACAAGAAGCAGGGTTAGGCAGGGTGCGGATCTGAGATATGATCTCTCGATTCCATTCATAGAGGCTGCACATGGAATAGAAAAAGAGATCGATGTGATGAAGCAGGTTAACTGTGAGCGATGCGAGGGATCGGGTCAGGAACCGGGTACAGAGAAGAACATTTGTCATATGTGTGAAGGTAGCGGCAACATGACGCAGCGCCAAGGTTTTTTCATGATTCAGACTACCTGTCCGCAATGTAAGGGGGAGGGCTATAGGATTGAGAAACACTGCAGTGAGTGTAGAGGACATGGCCGTGTCAATAAATCCAAAAACCTTTCGGTGAAAGTTCCTGCAGGTGTAGAGGATGGTATGAGGTTGGTTCTAAGGGGTGAAGGACAAGCAGGTACGAACGGAGGACCTCCAGGTGACCTGTATGTCTTTATCACCGTGAAGGCGCACGATTATTTTGAAAGGTATGGAGACGATCTTGTCTGCAAGGTACCGATTTCATTTCCTCAAGCTGCCCTCGGTGCCAAGATCAAGATCCCATCCCTCGATTCTCAAGTTGAGATTGAAGTCCCATCTGGAGTTGAAACAGGTGATGAGTTGAGGCTTAAAGGCATGGGGCTTGCTGATGTCCATTCGAGAGGTCGCAAGGGTGATCAGGTCGTAATCTTCATGGTGAAAACACCGAAGAAGCTGTCAAAAAAGCAGAAGAAGCTCCTCGAGGAGTTCATGAAATCATAGCGTTGCAATACATTTCATAATCAAGCAGGTAAACGTGAGCCCTTGAGGCTCACGGCAAACTGCGCGATAGTAGAATAGACCGCCGGAAATCCCGGCTCAACGTCGAGTAAGGATTTTGATCCCCTGTCGATTTTAAAAGGAATTCCGCTTCTTTATCCCGGATTTAAACCTAAGCTTTACGGCGGGTTCATAATTAACTAATTACTGCATATGGAAATGAATGTTGAAATGAAATTTACGAGGCTCGCCAACGGGTTTCGGTGTTACTACCAGCATTGGTTTCCTGACAAACCTAAAGCCCTCCTCGTTATGGTCCACGGCATGGGGGATCATATAGGTCGTTTCAATGAATTTGTGTCGTTTTTGGGATGCAGGGGGTACGCCTGTGCCCTCTATGATCAGCGTGGTTTTGGGCTCAGTGAAGGTAGGCGTGGGCATGTTCGTTCATTCGATGTTTGGTTGAGTGATCTCGATGCCTTCTTCTCCTTTTCGAAAAATCTTTTGGACGCTGACGTTCCAGTTTTTCTCATAGGGGGCAGTTTGGGTGGCTTGATAGCCTTGAATTATGCTCAGATGACGACGAACAAGATTGCCGGCCTGATCGCCGTATCTCCCGCAATAATTCCTAGTATCTCCATTTCGGAATGGCAGAGGAAATTTGCGAGGATCGTTGGGAGAATCCTCCCTTCCGTCACTGTAGATAACCGTCTCAACTGGGATAACATGATGAACGATCCAGATGAGAAGAAGGCTCTGATGGAGGATGAGTTATTTACAAGAAGAATATCGTTTAAAGCTGCTATAGAGATCGAACGTAAGATTGAGCTCATAATGACACTGCCGTGTCGTATATATGTTCCGACGTTGATGATTGCAGGCGCTGACGATAGGATATGTAACCCCATTGGAGCGAAGAGGTTTACCGATGGGCTTTCCTCGTCGGACAAAAAATGTATCGTATATGATGGGATGTTACACGATGTGATCCACGATATAGGTAGGAAGAGGGTGATGGAGGATATCGAAAACTGGATTGCAAAGAGGGCCTGTAAGGAGTAATTGTCTGGAAGTCATCGGTTAAAAGGAGGGTTGCGATGTTAAGACGTATATCGATTCTGTTGATAGTAGGTATCGTATCATTCGCTGCAGCTTCTGTGGAGGCTGGCTATGGAATGAAGCTCAGGAAGTATACTGAACGTGGGAGGATATACAGTCTCTATAATTTCGACGCCAAGCTGGTATGGAATGCAACATTCTTCAGCGATGAATTCAGAGAGGCCTTCGAAAAGAAGCACGTCAAGGTTTACCACATGGATGATCAGATGGAGATATCCCAGTTCATCGCCGAGCAGGAATATGAGCAGCAAAAGGGTTGGGATTTCTTCATCGGTTTCTACACAAAGCAGGAGTATAAACAGTTTTCATCCGACTCCGATTCATTCTGGAAATTACATTTGACGACGGGAAATGGGGCTGTAATAGAACCGATTTCCATAGAGATGATTCCTATAAGCCCATACGAGAAAAAGATGTTCCCCTATCTGAATCGGTGGTCGAAGGCATATCGTATAACTTTTCCAAAGGTGGAGCTCGGAGATAGTTTTTCACTCACCGCGAAAAGCGTCGCAGGAAAATCAATACTGAAGTGGAAATTGAAGTAGTGTGCCTAACATACAACCCCAGGGGTTAAAACACGCAACCCAATATCCAAACCCCTGGGGTTGTATGTATGCTATTTCCTATACTTATTCAGAAGGGTATTTCGCCTGAACTCCTCATTCATCTCCGGATGGTCGATATTGAAATGTAAGCCGCGACTCTCCTTGCGAGAGAGAGCTGACTGTATGACGAGCGAGGCGACGAGTGCGATATTTCTCAGCTCACCCAGATTGGATGTGATGGTGAAGTTCCAATAGTAATCCTTGATCTCCTCATGAAGCAGCAAAATTCTCCTGAAGGCTCTCTCCAAGCGTTTGTCCGACCTGACGATTCCGACGTAGTTCCACATCGTCCTACGTATCTCGTCCCAGTTCTGCGTGATCACAACCTCCTCATCGGAATCCGTAGCACCCTTTGAATCCCAGGGTGGAACATCGACTTCTATGGATGGGGTACTCTGCATCTTCGAAAGGACCTTCCTCGCTGCGCGAGATGCCATGACGACTGATTCGAGCAGGGAGTTCGAAGCGAGGCGGTTGGCGCCGTGTAGGTTGGTGCAGGTCACCTCTCCGCATGCGAAGAGTCCGTCGATGTCGGTTTGCCCATCGATATCCGTAACGACACCACCACAGAAGTAATGGGCAGCTGGAACGACTGGTATCGGTTCCCTCGTGATATCAATTCCGAACGATTGAC
>CAYWIG010000278.1:0-3642 GCA_964458295.1 uncultured Myxococcales bacterium | reverse complement strand
CCGTGTTGCAACCTACTGGCCTACTGTTTCGCCGGCAGTGGCTGATTTTGACGGCCCGGTTTTTCATCTCTGCCAGGGGTATGAGGCCGATTTATCTTTCAACGCCTCAAACCGAAAGGCGATCGAATCTGCCTACTCCCAAAAAACTCACAAGCTGGCAGTCTCGCCCCATGTGGCGAAACGCCTGATAAGGGCCGGCCACTCACCCGTCACCCATATAGGGCAGACCTTTGATCCCCTTGAGTTTCCACCGGCAAAAGACAGACGCTTCGACCGGAACCCTCCTAAGATCCTTCTGATCGGGATTTTCGAGTCGGACGTAAAAGGGATACATGAGGCATTATCGGCCCTCGCCGGCTTGCGCCGCTCCGGGATTATATTCCGTGTTCACAGGATATCCACATGGCCTCTCTTCCAAGAAGAAAAAAACTTATTTACTGCCGAAGAGTATAACATCCGCCTGACCCCGGCTGAAATGGGCCGGGCTTACAGGAATTCGGATCTCTTAATAGGGCCGTCACATCCTGAGGAAGGCTTCGGGCTTCCTGTCCTGGAGGCGCTATCCTCCGGGCTTCCCGCCATACTCTCCGACACACCCGCACATCGGCACATGGCGCGAAAAGCTGCGGAATATTTTCCCTGCGGCAGCACCTCTGCCCTTGCCTCAGGCATAGCGGCCCTTCTTCAGGACAGCTCCCGACGCGCAATCCTCTCGGCCGGTGGGCCCATGGAGGCGGCCCGCTTCCGGACCTCTTATGTTGTGGACAGATTATTTGCGCTATTCGATCAGGCAGTGGCGGAATGGGTGGAGAGGAAGAAAATCAAATCCTGAAAATTGCAGGCAGACTATTTCTTAGGAAGAATATGTTTCCATTGATTTGATTTTATGATCCAGGTATCGTGAATCGGTGCTGCAAGCTCTTTATTCATCCCTGGCACTGGGAGCGTGTATTTCAAGATAAGTTCCACAGAGCCCTTATCCTCATCTATCTTTACCTCTTTTGTTTTAACCGATGTATAGGGAATCTGCCCTTTGTTATGGACCCGCTGAAGATATTTTTCAAAGGGAACCGACCCTTCATCCAACTCCATCTTGTAGGTAGCCTTATAATCCTTGTCAATCAATCTCTTATTCCAATACTCCTCGGCCAGCCTTTCAAGTGACGCCTTTGGATCGGCCATTTTTCCCGGGCCGCTGTCGCACCCCACCGCAAACACCACACATGCCAGTATGATGACGACGCAAACAGCCCATAACCTGACAGAGGCAAACTTACACATCTCGTCTCTATACTCTCGCATCAGTTGCTCTTTGCTCCCAAGTTATTTCCTGTAACATTATAAAACACACGAATCCCCCCGAGTTTGAGCTGATCCGAAGCATAGTTCATGACAATATCATTCAACGCGTCTCCGTTCATATCTCTGCCATAAACTCCATAAGGCAGTATCAGACCATTTTCGGGCAGACCTGAAACGCTGACCTCTTTCCAGACATCTCCTTTACGCGAAAATATCTTTATTCCTCCCTCTCCTGTTCCCCCGATTATCTCGGGACTTCCATCCTTGTCCAGGTCACATGCATCGAGGGCGAAAAAGGCCTTCTTAACGGGGAGCCCTTTCGAAATCTCTTCAAAGCCATCAGGCCTGCTCAAGAAGGCTTTCAGCCCGTAAAAACCGTCGTTGCCAAAGCCCGACATAGAGGCTATGAGATCATCCCTTCCATCCCTGTCTATATCGACAAGGGTCACGGCAATATAGACATACCTGGGACCCGCCGGCGGTAGAGCAGGCAGACCCTCATTAAAAGCGGTAAAACCTCCCTTTCCGTCACCAAGCCAGATAATCAGAGGTTTCCATGTAACAAGAGAGGCCACAGCAATATCTTTATTCCCGTCTCCGTTTACATCACCCACCGCCAGCTGATCGGCAAAGAGGCCGCCCGCTTCCTTCTCATCAGCAATGGGGTTGCATTTCCACCCCTTACCCGCTCTGGAACAGAACAAGACGCCTTTCGGTCCGGGATCGCTTTTATCAGACCGGCTTTCGGAAACAAAAGCGATATCCGGCAGGCCGTCATTGTTGAAATCAGCCGTGACAACCGCTCTTGAGAGAAATTTATCTTCGGATGGAATACCATCGGAAAAATCAACATACTTTCCCTGGCCTTCGCCCTTCAGGACCCTGGTAGAGACTTGATGCATGGGGAGGGCAATATCAGGAATCTTGTCGCCGTCAAAATCCGCAACTGCTGTTGCGCCATAATGGTACTTGATATTGGAGGGTATATCAAGCCGGCCCTGCGACCATTCTCCCCTGCCATTCCCGTACCACACAGCCGGTCTGTTTTCCTTCTCTAACGCCTTTCTTGGAGGGGGAGCCAGAATGTCCATCTTTCCGTCACCGTTTATATCATAGACGGCGATTCGCTGGCGCCAAAGACCGGTTGTAGGGAGACCTTTGGAGGCATCGGCAAATTTCAACACCTCTTTCTCCTTTTTCTCCGCCGTCTTCTCGGGTGTGTCACCGGCCCCGGAACTGCAAGCCGCTATTGTTAGAAGAGCAATAGTCGAAATCAACTTTAAGAATCGTATTTTCTTTAGCATATATTTGTTCACGTCTGAAATATAAACATCCAAGAGATAACAAAAAAGCGGGCTTGATTAGAAACCCGCTTTTTTGTTTGTTTATCAAAGGTTTGACACGATAAGGTCAAACCGTTAGTTTATTTAATCGGTGCCTACCTGCCTATCATTCCAGAGGGTAGACCAGTTCAACGACGCGGTCGATGAAGAGGCATTGATCCAGACATAGACAAGCCATTCCATTGTATTCCAATCGGTAATCGTGGTACCGGCAGTAGAGTTGATTGTTATATCGAGCCAGCCAGCCGATGGATAGGATGTTTTCCATATGGCGGGCACATCGAGGCCCACGTTATATACGGTCAATTCATTGGTGATAGTTATCGAAGTCGAAATATCAGCCTCTGCGGTGTTCCACATATTGATATTTACAGTAGCACCCTCAGCCGCCGTAGTATTATCCGACTTCCAGATGACCACATAGCTTTTTCCATTTTCATCGTGGAGATACCACCTCGGAGTAAAACGTATGCTGGTTGCGCTAGCCCCAGTCCCTACAGCTACACCCCTTGAAAGGAAATAAGTGGTGGCATATGCATCTGCGGTAAGTACTTCGTAAGATTTAGCTGTCTCGGCACCACCAGAATCTGTGGATGTAAGCTGGCCTGCAACAAAACCCTGGCCTGCATTAGCAAACTCCCTGATCCCAGCGTAGGCTCCGCTGGACTGACCTGAAAGAAGATCCAGATACATAAAGAACGCCACAAGGTTGCTCGTGCTTACGTTCGTGTCCTTAAAAAAGGTCATGTAGCCTATGAAGGAATCGTTAGTCCCGTCACCATCAATGTCTGCTTCCATGGCAGTCCTGTCCGCAGCCGAGCAATAGTCCCAGATAATATCATTTACACTGATAGCATCGACATCATAGGCGGTTAAGGCCCTTGTGTCATTCTTCAGGTGGACAGACGCCGGGCTGTAAATCCTCCAATGAATGGTCGCGCTAACACCCCCTACTTCCTGCCAGACAATCGACGTATCCTGACCGGAACTGGGTTTT
>CAYWIG010000277.1:0-3642 GCA_964458295.1 uncultured Myxococcales bacterium | reverse complement strand
TCGACGGTGATGATCTTGACCTCATCGGTATTCAAGCGAGATAACGCCGAATAAAGGGTTGTAGTCTTACCGGAACCTGTAGGACCTGTGACAAGAATAATACCATTGTGAAATGTAAGCAGTTTTTTAAAATAATCGAGATTTATCCGTGAAAAGCCAAGCGAGTCGAGATCGAGTAGCACGGCACTAGCATCCAACAACCTCATAACTACGCTTTCACCGTGAGCAGTCGGAATCGTGGAAACACGAATATCTATATCCTTGCCGGCGATCTTGATTCGAATCCTTCCGTCCTGTGGAACTCGTTTCTCAGCGATGTTCAGCTGACTCATAATCTTCACACGTGAGATGATAGCACTCTGCGCCCTCTTCGGAGGATTCATGATGTCATAGAGAATACCATTGATCCTAAAACGTATCTTGAGCTCTCTCTCAAACGGTTCAACATGAATATCACTCGCCTTCTGTTTGACTGCTCTAAAGAGAAGTGAATTCACAAGCCTGATGATCGGCGCCTCATCATCGGCATCCAGAAGATCGACAGGTTCGTTGAAGTCGTCAGCGATCTCCGCCCCCTCGCCGAGTTCGTCGATCTGATCCTCTCCGGAACCGGTCGCCCTGTTGTAGACGGCGTTGATGGAATTCACGATCTCATACGAACTGGCAATGATCGGTTTGATATCGCAGCCGAAGAGCATCCTCAGATCATCAAGCGCATAGAAATTTGTAGGATCGGCTATAGCGACATGAACGACATTCCCCTCCTTCTTAAGAGGGAGGATCTCATTTTGTTTTGCATAGTTGATCGGAAGCGTCGTCACCAGTTCGATGGAGATCTCTTCGACGTCTATCTTATTTTCGTATGGAAAACCCAACTGAACGGAAAGGGCCTTGAGAATATCCTCGGTACGCAAGAACTTCAACTGCACCAAAGCATCGCCCAATTTGATTCCACGTTCCCTCTGCACCGCAAGCGCCTGTTCAAGCTGCTCCTCGGTCAAAGAGCTCGTCTCAAGAAGAATTGCACCTAAGCTGCGTTCCTCCATATCCCTACTGATCCCCCATCACATCAATAATTCATATCCGGTGTAGCATTCTGATTCACCTTCGGACTCCCCGGCGACACAGGCGCCCCGCTGCCAGGTGGCGGCGGAAGCGAGGACCTAGACGATGGCGGAGGAAGGGCCGGATAGACCGGTTGTGATTTTGAAGAAGCGAGCGGTGCTCCAGATACATCCCTATTCCCTAGGGGTGGAGCCGTTATCACCGGTTGGCTCCCAGGTGGTGACGAAACCGGCATACCAGTCGTTCCAGACGGTAGCGGCAATCCCTGTCGCTGCATCAGCGGTGCTTTCTCCTTGCCTGAATATTCAAGCAGGTCAGCCCTGTGCGCCGCTATCGTCTCACGAATGCTCCTCTGTTGACGCCTTGAGAAGTTCTTGCCCATAAACTGATTTCTCTGAGTAATTTTTGTCTTCGTGATCTCTACAAAATCTGAAGGATCGCGGATAACGTAAGGCGTAATAAACACCAATAAATTCGTTTTATTAAAAGACTTGTCCTTCTTTGAAAACAACCACCCCAAAATAGGTATATCCCCTAAAATCGGAATCTTTTGCTTTCTCGTACTCTCAGAATCCTCCATCAGACCACCGAGGACAACCGTTTGACCATTCATCGCAACGACCGTGGTCTGGATCTCCCTTTTAGCGCTATCCGGAACACCAGATGTACCAGTCGTAACTCCTGTGAAATTTGACAACTTGTGATGAATCTCCATACGTACAGCATCGCCCTCGGTTATCTGAGGCGTGATCTCCAGGGTCAATCCCGTTTCTAACGGTGACGGCACCGATGTTTCGAAACCCGTAGTTCCTGACTGACTCACCTTGTTTACGTATATAGTCTTACTCACGTCGATTGATGCTTTCTGGTTATCCAAAGTGAGTATATTAGGCGTCGATACGATATTTCCAACTGTCTTATCCTGCAAAAAGTTTAAAAATGCAGCAAAAGCCGGAATTGTCAGCTCCTGAGTACCCCCGCCTTCGGACGGCATCTCGATCGTAATATTATCACGAGAGAGTAGACCGCCCAGTAGACCTGGCGAACCGAAAAGCCCTGCACCACCAGGGGTGAAGAAATGTGCCGGATTGAAACTCTCCTGAAAACCCGACGTACCGAATCCTAGAATAGATCCCATGCCATAACCACCATATCCAGTAGCACCATAAGTGGCCGCACGCTTCACGCTCAGCTCCATCACTATAGCTTCAAGAAAGACCTGCCTCCTCGGAACATCAAGTTTAGATATCAACTCATCAACGAGCCGACGATAATCCTTGGCCGAAGCAGTTATAATGAGTGCGTTCGTAACCTCATCCGCACCTATCTTCACATCATCACCGAGGGAAGCGACGGCGCTGCCCTTCTTCGCGGTCGCTCCCTTTTTTCCCTTCTTTGAAGAAGCTGCCTTAGCGCCGGATGTAACTGCAGACAAGGTTTCAGCTAACTCCGTCGCGTTAGCATACTTGAGATAATGAACGTGGATATTTCCGGAATCCGCCATGTCGAGAGGAACATCCAACTTTGCAATCACGTCTCGCACCTTACCTATTGCCCTCTTACTCGCATAAACAATCAGAGAGTTCGTTCTATCGTCCGCGATGATCTTCGAGACCTCTTTGATCTCCTGCAATTGAGATGAGGACCTCTTACTTCTGCTCCTTCTTGATCTGCTCGTTGTCTTCTTCGCCTGCTCTATTTCAAACAGATTCAAAACCTTCGCAGCGACGTCCGCCGCATCGGCGTAGTTGACAGGTATTATCTCTAGAACCTGCTGCGGCCCCTCCTGGTCGAGCTCCTTTATGATCTTCATCAGACGATCGATGTTCGTTCCTGAGTCCGTAATGACCAGTGTATTCGTTGCAGGATATGCAAACATATTCCCTGATTTAGATATCAGGTCCTTTATAGCGTTCGACATATCGAGCGCGCTGATGTTCTGTAGAGAGATTAGACGCGTAACGAAGTTATCCGTATGCGGAGTCGAATCGACATATATCGGAATCGGCGATGATATAGCCTCTTTTAGGGGAACTATCTTTATGATGCCGCCAGGACCCGTAACCGTCGTGTAGTTGGCAACTTCAAGGGCGGAGAGAAAAGCTTGATATGCCTCCTCCTTCGTCATCTTCCTCTCGGAAAGGATGGTAACCTTACCGCGAATCTTGTCATCGATGATGAAGTTCTTACCGGTGGCCTTGCTGATCTGCCTTATCACATCTTTAATATCCTGTTCCTGAACGTTGAGGTATACCAACTCCTCGCCCGGCTTCTCCTCCACAGGACCACCTTCCGGTGTCGGTTTCCCCCTCTCCTCAATCGGAATCGTTCTGACATCCACCTTCTCAGGTAGTTTTACACTGCCCTTAGGTGGAGCCTTTCCGGATTGGGAAAAGGCCACGGAAGTTGAAACCATGATGAACAGAAATATTGCAAATACGATATTTGTTTTAACGTATCTCATATTCTAGAGTCGTCGGCTGCCCTTGTCTGATCAAATCCAGCGTTATCGTACTCTGGTCCTTGAGTTGGTTGAAAATTTCAAATCCCTTCTTAACATCCAATTCAAGGCCGTTG
>CAYWIG010000276.1:0-3650 GCA_964458295.1 uncultured Myxococcales bacterium | reverse complement strand
AAATCTATAATAAAGAGCATTCCCAAGAATTGGGACAAGAGCATCGCCGATCCTGAAGGAAGGCTTAAATATGAAAAGATGAGCCTGCCGAGGATACCACTAAACTCCGTATATGAAATCATCGACCTTCAAGCAAATGTCATAAACTCACTTTCAAAAATATCACATCCCCTTCTGATAATGCATGGAAGGGACGATAATGTTGCACCGATCATGAACGTGGATATACTCAAGGGGGCTGTGACTTCCAGCATCGTGGAGAGCATGATCTTCGAAGACTGCCGCCATGTCCTGAGCATGGATTACAAAAAAGAGAGGGTTGCAAAGACCGCGCTTTATTTTTTCAAGCGCTTTTCAAAATAACCTTGTTTAAGTTTGCCCTATTTAAGGGGGAGGTGGAGATGAAAAAAATTATAGCATTCTTTACAGTGTTAATTCTCACAGCACCGATACTCTCGTTTGCACAGGAACCCGTTTATCCAGAGATTGAGGAGCAGGAACTCGACGCCAGCGTCACGGATGAATTAAAGGAGGAATCGGGAACCAAGGTTGTGGTTGAGGAGAAGGAAAAGGCGAGCGTCAGTGAAACTGTCACATACGGTGACGATGGAGCTGAGGTGGAGGAGGTGAGGGTTGATATCGATAAGACCATTAAAATCGCCCCAGCCTTTCAGAAAAAATACCGCGAGGGGAGTTTTCGTGTTGGTCTCGTAGGTCCCGGAGTGTATGTCGGAAATAAGGGAATCAATGTAATGATGGGTGTGGGGGCGGAGGGAGAATATTTCTTCTTCGAACAGTTTTCCGCCGGCCTTCGCATCAAAGTCGCCACCGACTTTAAGAGCGACAACAATCCAAACATGATAGCTAGCTTTGTTCCCCAGGCTAGATACGTATTCGATTTTGCAAATCATCCAAGATGGTCATTCTACGTTCAGGCAGGTGCCGGAATGGCCCTCATCGATGGTGGCAACATCGCAGCAGACATCGCCATCCCCGGTGGCGGATTTTGGTGGCAGTACAACGACAGTGCGTCGATCGGATTCGATGCCTCGCTACATCTTCTGGTGAGAAGCAACCTGATGGTCGGCTTCTTCGCAGGACCCGCGTTTAGGTATCAGTTTTAAATTGTAGACTTTAATCTAAATGAAAAAGGCCCAACCCCGTAAGGGATTGGGCCTTTGTGCGTTAAAGCATCAAAATCAAAAATTAGATATCAGCTTTAAATTTTGGGAATCGTTGATACCGCCTGTAGGGCTGCGCCGTAGGTAAACGGAGTTTGGAGACCAGCTACGTGCACCGGTTGAACCGTTCGTGCTAGACCGTTTCCAACTTGAATCGGCAGCGATCCCATGTGGCCCATAACAAAGGATCCCATTCCCTTGCCGGTACTAAGCGTAAGCTGATGATATCGATAGGCACCACCTACAACTATACCTGCACTTACATGTGCTGAGTCACCAGCAAATGATGTATCTTCCGACACGACGAGCCCCGTAACATCAGCGTCGTCCATTGGAACGCCAAATCTCGTATTTATCGCAGAACATCCATCAAGAAATTTGGCCCCCCTTAGAGAACCGCTCTCTATCGTGGCAAAATCAAATGCGCTTTGAAAAAATTCGGTACCTACCGCATGAAGATGCGGCCATTCTAGACCCGTAAAATCGCCATCAATTATTACTGAACCGTCGAGATTCAGGCGGGTATCTCCAAAGTCCCTCCAATCCATACCGATGAGGTGAAGGCCTTGCGCCATAAGTGGCGCGGAGGGCGACATCTGTGGAAATTCAACATCCCCGTCCACGACAAAAGAAGGGATAGCTAACTTCTCCAAGAATCTTTCATAACCCAAATGAAGCTCACCCGCCTGCATTACAGGTGAGGCACCATCTCCGTTGCCTGACTTCTCTCGTTTTTTTGCCAACATAGCCCTATAAAGCTGTAGACCATTTATAAAACTGACATATCCAAGTCGGCCCAAAAATAAGCGACTCGAACCATCCCTATCAACAAGGCCCTTTGATTGCGCATCTGTTCTAGCGATAAACCTTCCGGCGAACTCTCCTATCGTATCTCTATCAACGGTGACCATCCGTTTACGAGGACTGCCTTCATTAAAAATTCTCTCCACAACAGCTGCAGCGACCATCTCGTGTGAACTCATTCCATCAAATTGTACCGTCATTACAAACCTCCAGTTAGTTAATTTCGAGGCTTATCGGTGACCTCGCCGATAAGTTGCGTGCTTTGTTTAATAAATAATACTTATATTACAGGTAGTTATAATTGCTTCGTATAATGGAGCGGGATCTTTATACTATCACCCACTCCAAGTCAACTTATTCGAAGAACCTAAAGGATCTTTTGCCCATTTCCCAGCCACCGAAAATTTGATACTCATGTATTCCAACCCCTGGGGTTGAAACACGCAAACCAACATTCAAGCCCCTGGGGTTGGTTGGTTATATTATCCTTATGAGAAAAGGCTCAGTAAAACACAGGATAGATGTCGCAGCGGGAAGGAAGCCTGCTGATCTACTCCTCACCGGAGGCAAGGTCGTCTCCGTCTTCGCAGACGAGATCGTAAAAACCGATGTCGCTATCGCCGATGGCGTCATCGTCGGCTTTGGCGATTACAAGGCCGGAAAGAAAATAGACCTCAAGGGTGGTTATATTTCATCGGGGTTGATCGACAGTCATATTCATATCGAATCGACGCTACTCACGCCCGCCGAATTCGCAAAAGCGGTCGTCCCGAGGGGGACCACATCGATCGTCGCCGATCCGCACGAGATCGCAAACGTTATGGGATCAAGAGGTGTCAGGTGGATGCTCAAGGCCAGCGAAGGTCTTCCCATAGATATCAACATCGTTTTGCCATCCTGCGTCCCGGCCTCGAAGTTCGAAAGCCCCGGCGCCAAGCTTGGAAGCGGCGATCTCAAAAAACTCTCCCACCTACCTCGCGTAATAGGTATCGGCGAGGTAATGAATTTCCCAGGCGTCATAGCGGGAGATGATGAGCTGTTAAAGAAGATCCGCCTGATACCCGGTATGCGCGTCGATGGCCATGCCCCAGGTCTTACCGGAAAGAATCTAAATGCGTATATAGCTGCCGGAATTCATTCCGATCATGAAAGTACGAAGGCCAGCGAAGCTAGAGAGAAACTCATGGCCGGGCTTCATATAATGATTCGTGAAGGAACGACCGAGAAGAATCTGATCGATCTTGCGAAGATCGTGACACCCGCTAACTCCCACAGATGCTTTTTCTGTTCAGATGATAGAAGCGCACACGACCTCATAAAGAGGGGACACGTTGATGACATTCTCCGAATGGCGGTGAAGGCCGGAATCCCCCCGATAACGGCGCTTCAGATGGCCACCAACAACGCTCCCTATTACTTCCGCTTGAAGCGAAGAAAGGGTGCCGTGGCAGTAGGTTATGTCGCTGCCTTAGCCATATTCGATAATTTAAGGAACTTTAAGGCAAAGATGGTTTTCAAAAATGGCAAGCTGGTTGCAAAGGATGGAAAGCTCATCGCGCCATGCAAACCACCACATCCGCCACCTGTAAGAAATAGCGTACATGTAAAAAATATCGGCAAGGACGCATTCAAGATCAAAGGTCGAAACAGGAAGGCCCGCGTTAT
>CAYWIG010000275.1:0-3655 GCA_964458295.1 uncultured Myxococcales bacterium | reverse complement strand
GATGCAGCCTCCGATGTAATACCCTCCATCAAATCTCCATCGGAGATGATCGCATAGGTGTAATGATCAACTATGTCAGTACCTGAGATATTAAATCGGGAGGCCATAAACCTTTCGGCCATCGCCATTCCGACACCCATCGCAAATCCCTGCCCCAAAGGTCCCGTCGTTGCCTCAACTCCGGGTGTATGTCCAAACTCAGGATGGCCAGGAGTTTTACTCCCCCACTGACGGAAGTTCTTAAGCTCACCCATGGACAGACCATAACCTGTAAGATGCAACATCGCATAAAGGAGAGCTGATCCGTGACCGGCGGATAGAATAAATCGATCGCGATTCGGCCATGATGGATTCTTAGGATTATGTCTTAAGATTTTCGTCCAAAGGACGTAGGCCATCGGTGCCGCGCCAAGCGGCATACCTGGATGACCCGAATTCGCCTCCTCAACCATGTCAGCGGCGAGCAGCCTGATTGTATCAACACATTTTTGATCGATATTGTTTTTGGTCATCTCCCCTCCAGTTGAATTTCGGCTTGCATACCATAAGTGACTTGATTCGCAAGTTGCATTAATAAGCTTTTCGAAATCAACGTGTTATACATGGTAACTGAGAACCTTACCGAACCTTTTGTGTTAGCCAATAAAGCTGCGAGGTGTTACAATCGCCAATAAATTTAATGGGGAGGGATTATGCGTTATTGGACGTTAGTTGTTATCTTTTTTGCGACCGCAACACTAGCCGCTTGTGGTGGTTCTAGCTCAAATGGTGGAGATGACTCTGGAGGCGGGGGCGGCTCCGGTTCTGGAAATTTCTCGGTAAGCGGCCAGCTACCATCTGGCACTTATTCCATATCACCATCTCTTCAAAAGGCCGACGCTGACAGTATCACTCATGTGTGTGCAACAAGCACAGAGACCGCAAACGCCGAGCGCGTCTGCGATGAGGTAGACTCGGACGGCTCCTTTGAATTAGCCCTAAATGGTGAACGCATATGGATCGTATGCGCAATAGACAGCAATGAGGTAGGTCCAGATATGTTGATTGCATGTCTTAAGACGAGCGATGTCAGTGCAACGGATGATCTGGACACCCTACCCATCAACGAGGAGACTGGGGAACTCGATTTTGGGGAGCTCAACATTGATGCGGACAGCCAGGTTGCGACATCCGACATTGAACTTGCTGATTTACTCAGCGCTCTCGATCTCGAACAGGATACAGCAGAGGATATTGCCGGGCAGGATGAAATTGGACTTCGCTATCAGAATCCCGATATTGATGAGGATGGTGAAATTGATGCGGATCAGGATAATCGAAATTACATGCTCGATTTACATGTCCGCTTCAGTATGGACATTAGCGGAACTCAAGCAACTATGAACGACATCATCGATAGTTTTCTCGATTCCGATACAACTACAGCTACATACCTGCACACCGGCATCTATGTAGCATATCCATCGGCATTTTCCTCGGCTACCTCCGGAAGCGTAACATTCGTAGATTCCGCAGTGACAACCGATGAGGGGGGAAGTATTCCTGCAAACACGCCAACATCCGACATCACCGTCAATGCATTCGGTGACTATCTTGGATTTGGACCGAACATCTCGCAAACATCGGAATTACCTTCGGGCACCATAATATTCGCAATGGGGGATGAGCAATTGACATTTACCGGCGTAAGAACTCCGACGCTTGCGGAGCTGAACGCACCCACCGGGCGCATCTTCCCATTTATAAGATTCAACCAAACGAGCTCAGCATGCACAACGGACTGCACCCTTTCCGGTGTTAGTTATAAATGGATGAAGAAGACAGCCAGCGGTTGGGCGGAGGCCTCTCTCGCCGAACTAACTTCCATAGCAGACTCGGATGGAGGAGCGATCAGCATCTATGTCAACGGTGACGATGAGAAGAGATTCATGATCACCATTCCTATAACGGAAATTTCAGGCACCATCGACTGGGTCGCCGACAATGCCACTCTTGAAGGCGGGCTCACAGCAGCTGAATTTGAGGACACTTACACATCTGAGCTATGTCATCTAGGACTTAGCTACGACGACAAACTCGGAATGAGATATTTTCAGAACTTCGAAGATTCAGGATCCTGTGACGGAAGTTAATTTGAATTATGACTAAACAAAAACCACCTGGTAGTTTTTGTCTTGAAAACCCGATGCCATCTGGCATCGGGTTTTTTAATAGCTGTCATTCCCGCGAAGGCGGGAATCTAGCATTTGATATACTGGATCCCGGCTCTTTGGCCGGGATGACAATTCGAAATAAAGACCATTAATGATCGCAGGAATCGCAGTGACGATCGTGACGATTTTGAATCCTTGCGAATACACCCCTGATCAGAGTTATTAGAATTAAAACTGAGAGAACGATCGAAGATGCAACTTCCAACCACCCGGGCAGGAGCTCCGCATGATGGATCGCTTTTGGGATGAGGCCTCCAATATGATGCCATACCGAATTTAGGATCATCCCCATGATGACGCTCATTACAGCTATACACACAACATAGAGGATCGCCGATTTCCGGCCGAGTTCCTTTGAGACGATCGTAAAGGTTACAGCGTTCGTAGCGGGGCCAGCGAGCAGAAAGACGAGCGCTGCACCCGGGCTCATACCTTTAAGCATGAGTGCAGTTGCAATAGGAATCGAACCGGTTGCACAGATATACATCGGAATACCGACGACCAACATGATCAACATCGCCTGCCAGCCGCTACCCAGATGTTGCTCAATGAAAGTTTCAGGTATTAGATACGATATCAATCCGCCGATGATGATTCCGACGATCAGCCATTTCCAAACATCGCCCAAAAGTTCCACAAATGCATATCGGAAGAGTTCAATGATCTTTTCAACGAGAGGCCTATCAATTCTTTCAGCCTCCCTAAAACAGCAGCTGGGATCATCATCATCGGGAGGATAATTGTGCACGTGCATGCTCGCCTCCTCCTTCGGAAAGAGGAAGTTGGCAAGAATGCCAGTCACCAATGCCGTAACAGAGGATGCCACGACGCGAAAAATCGTGAAGATCAGTCCCAACAGAGAGTATGTAGCAAGAATCGAATCGATACCGGTGATCGGAGTTGCGATCAGAAAACTAAGAACTGCACCCCTACTAGCCCCCTTCTTACGAAGCAACACCGCCGATGGGATGACGCCGCATGAACAGAGTGGCAGGGGTATACCGAAGACGACCGCCTTTATAACTGACGAAAAACTGCTCTTTCCAAGATGCCTCGCAAATGTTTCCAAGGAAAAGAGGACGTGGAGAATACCCGCAAAGAAGAATCCGAACAGAAGATACGGACTCATCTGGTTGAAGAGGTTTAGCGATTCTCGAAATATTCCGGATACGACGCCCATACCCCTCTACATACCAGAAAAATGGTAAATTTCGAGGAAATACATTGGCAGCTATAATTCGCTGACGATGTTATCTGTTGGGGAGAATACGAGCACGGCGCGCTCGCCATTTTGCGTTGCGGCACACCAGTAGCTATTCTCCACCTCGTAGTTATCCATAAACCCCAACATCTCGGGGTGCATCGAATGTGGCGATACTTCACACAGGATCACGTTTTGATCCCTCACATCGAAGCCAGCATCTTTGAGCGTTTTGATCGCC
>CAYWIG010000274.1:0-3659 GCA_964458295.1 uncultured Myxococcales bacterium | reverse complement strand
CCCTCCTTTTGTAACCCCGTTCCCCGGCTCGGGGTTTTACGGGGAGGAGGTTATTATAATAACAACTTTCTCATTGAAGATATTGCAGATTCTTATTGCTGACAGTTTCTAATTCCAACTCCCCATCCACCGCCAAGAATTGAAACGTCAGCTTTATAGTTCTGGCTTCACGCAATATCCTTCTTAAATCTTCCAGAGTTCCAACTTTAAATCCATTGATAGCCACAAGCATCTTAGGTGGGTAGTCGTCGTCTTCATCCTGTGCCAACACCCCCTCCTGTGTAGGCTCAAAACCGCAACGCGCCTTAATCCATGAGCCAACCTCTTTAAATACATACCCATAATCCGAACGAAGGGTTGGAATACGCTTCTTCGACTTCATTTCGACTGGTACTTGCAGCTCAATCATACTTGAATCCCTATAGACCGTTAATGTTACAACATCTCCATCCTTCTTACCGGCCAAATAGTACCAAAAACGCGCAGATTCCTCCCTGATAGGCATTTTTTTATCGTCATATTTAACTACGATATCGCCTCTTCTCAAACCGGCCAGATCTGCTTTACTCCCTTTTAGCACTTTAGATATGTAGAGAGCATTTACAAATCCCTCGATTCTTTGAGATTCCAATTCTGATTTATCAATCATTTGAGCTATAACGTGGGTAGTTCCGATAGAAAACTCCCTATCGTTTTTGATATCCTGGAACGATTGATAGACTAGTGGTATCGGTATATTCAGATTTTGCCCACCCTCCATATTTCCAAAAAATGTAACGCCGATGACATGACCCTTCTTGTTGAACAAAGGGGAACCGCTATTACCCCCCAAAGCAGCTGAATCATCCTGAATGAGTGGCATTATCTTATAGTTTGTATATTTTTTCGGAGAGTTGATCGACCCATCAGTAGTAACAATTCCCTCACTCAATTGATTTCCAACTACTACTACGGGCTCACCCTCTCTAATTGTATCGCTTAGGCCCAAAGGCAGCACAGGCAGCTCTATCCTTGAATCGAAAGATAATACACCGACATCGTAGATATGATCGACTCCATGTAGATTCAGTGCAATTTCTTCCGCTATTCCATCATCAGTAAGTCTAATCTTGTGGCTCGTTTCGTCATCATCATACCTATCGACAACATGCGCATTAGTTATAACCCAATATCGATACATGCCGTTTCCAAGCCCTTCCCTTTCTATCACCCAAGCCGTGCCAGTCGATTCATTAGGATCGTGCCCAAACGTTACTGTAATTGTAAATATTCCCATTTTATATGGAGTGATGATCCCCCGCCAGTCATTCTCCGCAGTTTTTTCGCTGCCCGTATGGAATGTCAAACCGGTTCGCCCTTCTCCCATAGAGATTTGACCGTCAAGATGACCGTCAGCTTCATCCAACTCCACGGCTTTTGCATAAATATCTTTTAATAGTTCTGGGTTGCCATACCAAATACCGCTGAAAGCAAATCCCGGAGAGCTGCCTTGCCATTTTATCAAATCAATATCGGTTAAACAGCAATCAATGCTCGCATCATTCAATTGTTCTTCTGTAAGATTTCCATCAAGGCGATTTTGATATGCTACAGGGCGTAGCTCATCATATATCGACTGTAATCGCTCTAAAGTTAACGTAATCTTATTTGGAATCTTCGCCATAATAACCACCTATCTTCATTCCACACGGTGCGATGTTACTATCGACAGAGATCGCACAAAGGTTGTGGATAATACACCAAAACTGTACACCACAATGTACATTTATTTCCAAATCCAGGTCACATATCTCATCTCCTGCCGATAATGACGTTGAGGGGCAATTTTTGGAGGAGGTAAATCATGGCAGAAGGAACAAAACCCGCAAGCCCGCGTTACATATCGAGGGTCGAATTCACTGGATCAACGCCTACAAAGGTAAGGCGTGGCGGCGCAGATCAAACTATAGAGGTATTAGAAGGACATCCTTCTGAATCCGGCCATTCCCTCATAAACAGGCAATGTTACCCCGATAAATTGCAATGCCAAGAGATCGACCAAGAGGGACGAGCGCTCATCAATGCCGCTAAGAGATTAGCAGAGCGCATCCCTGAGCACTTCAAAAAGGAAGAGCTTACATGCGAGGTCGATTATGCACGTTCATACAGAGTGGTCCATTGCACCAACAAGGATGGTGAAAGCATAGTATTCAGTGATAAAAATAAGGATGGCATAGTGGATCATGCATCCACGATTATGCGAAACGTACCTGAACTTGGCACGGTTGTTATTGTATCGATTCCTCCTTCTCTTATAGAAGGAGCCCAGGAGATGTATGAATCAGCAATAACAGAGGGATTTAAAAAAGCTGCTGAAGAGATTTATTGGAAAACAATTCCCACGGATTTATAGTTAAATTCCCCTATTTCCCAGTCATGGGAACACAGCGGATGTGCGACAGTAATAAAACAAATGATGTGTTACACCAATCGGATAATTCATGCCTGTTTTCACGTGTACATTGCAGTGTACGGTTTTTGCAATAACAGCAATACTTTTCCCCCTCATCGACGATAACAATATTAAGACATTCTTTATTATTAACTGCACTTCAACTCAAATAAGGAGGTTTGTATGAAAAGACTTATCGTTATCGTGTGTGTCATCTGCTGCAGCCTGTCGATAGGTTTAGGTTGCGGCAATATGAATGACTCATCTCAAAACAATGAGGATTCTGCAGTCTCACCCGCCCCTTCACCCGACGCTGGTGGTGAAAGTGAAGATAATCCAGCAGACGATGCGCCCGCCTCTGATGATGGCGATGCAACAGGTGATCCAACTCCGTCAGTGGATAATCCGAATCCTGGAGCATCACCTGAGGAAGAGTCGACGATCAATTATTTTACACCGGAATGTGCTATTTGGGGTAACGCTGGATCAACGCAGAGCTGTGACGTTCATGTCGCCGCTGAAAGTGCGGACGTTGAGCAGCTTGCCGTTGGAATGCAACTTTCGCTCACCTTTGACCCCACGGTGGCCTCTCTCACAGAAGTAGGCTCCAGTCCTTCACTCGAGTTCGGCAGTGTAGCAGACTGCGCAGCGGAATACGAAACGGAGCAGGAAATTGCCGCGTGTGTACAACAATTCCTAAATGCAACATCGACATTACCTAGCGGTCACATCATCGTGGTCAGCCCAAAGGAAATGGTCGACTGGAACATAGATGGTTTCGGTACAATATTGCTCGTCGATATGACTCTTCCATCCTCTGAATTGACCACAGCATATCTCAATCCCGACGGAAGCGTCGAGGGGGATTCCTATGTGCTCTCAATCACCTTCACCTTAGAGGAAGATGTGCTGGAGGATGATCCTATATTGGTCGAAACTGAGGACGTGTACTTTGTCGCCGAGAATGCTGACAATATCGACTTCACGATAGAAGATGGCATCTTTGTAACGTCTGACACATTATAGGAATGTACGACTATTCACAAAATGGCCGCCGCTTAACACGCGAATTTGTCGATAGCATTGTTAAAGATCGCATAAACACGGGAGGAAATAATGTCAGGACCAAGGTCAACGAAGCCCATACCGAACATTAGCAGTATGCCGACCATTTCAAGAATTGAATACACGGGAGATATACCTACCCACATTCGTTACTGCGATAACC
>CAYWIG010000273.1:0-3664 GCA_964458295.1 uncultured Myxococcales bacterium | reverse complement strand
CCTCTGCGTGGGGTGGGCATGCTAGGGGAGAACATGGTGGTGCAGGTAATCCACATATACCTACTGCACCAAATACGTATGGTCTAGGAATCTCATGGTCTTTTACCCCCGACCCTGATGCGGCGACCACTTTAAATGATTGTGGTAAAAGTGCGGCTCAGATATTTCTCAGTTGTGTGCTTGCAAATCACACTGATGATCCTTGTGATAGATATAATGCCCTAACTGGAGGAGGACGTGAAGGCTCCGGTAATCGTGCTGACAGCGAATGCGCGGATGGCCCCCTAATTCCAATGTTTGTGGATGGTTTTGGTGTAACGGACCCCGATCCTAGGGATATGTCAGGAGCTATGAATCAAATATTTATGAATCAAATAAGATAATCTATTTAACCATTCTTCTGCTTCAGCTCATCCGGATTTAGGACAACCCTTCTCACAATTTCCAAATCAAGCGGCTTGCCTGAGAAGAAATCGTCGAAGAACTGATTGGCGGCATAGTAGAATAGACCGATGAGGTTTACCTGCTGCAGGATGAATTCGGCTCGCTCCTTCTCTTCACCACTCAATGAAACTTTCGCTTCAGTCGCTTTAGCGCGCGTCCTTTCAATCGTGGTGATAGCATCAGTCATCGTACCCTGAATATTTTCAAGAAAATCTCGCAGGACTTTCTTGGGATAGACGCGTTCAGCGCCGTAGTAGTCCTTGCGAGATCCCTTTATCCAAACCTTCCTCACCAGATCATATTCCTCGAGCATTCTGATATTTATCGAAACGTTACTCTTTGAAACTCCGAGTTGATCTGCAATGTCATCCAGAGAGAGGGGCTCATCTGAAATAAAGAGAAGCGCATAGATCTGTCCCCCTACCTTATTGATCATACCGAGAAGGGCCGATGACACCTTGCCAGCCCCCTGTATAAAAACATCCACAGCTTCATCAAGTTTCTCCGTACCCTGCCCATTTTGTTTATTCATAGAAAAACTCCATCAAGATGCCTGCACCTCTGATTTCACGCCCTGTTCCACCTCAGCAAAATTGCATAACCTCTCTCCATCCAGCGAATGCGCCGGTTCGATGCCGAGCATATCCAATACGGTTGCGAATATATCCACAGTACGAATGGGGCCTTCCCTCAGGGGAATACTTGAAAGGAGTGGAACGAACATATGCCCTTTTGTTAGCGAACCATGCGTAATCCCCGGATCAAAACCCAGCCTTGCCTTATCATCGACGAGTGAGACGCCCTCGGTGGAACTTAAGATGACGTCGCCGGCCCTTCTTGAGCGAAATAGCTGCAGAAGCTGAACTATTCCATCCGGATAATTCGTATCGATCGACTTCTCAACGGAAAATTGGGAATTAATTATCTGAGGCATCGAATCGTATCCAAACGGATCCTCTCCCTTTATCATGTAGGTTATTCTACCATCGGCATCCTCGAGGACATGAGCCTTTCCTCTCCTACTCTGAACGACGATCCCCCCCTCGACGCTTCTGCCAGCAAGGATATCGATCTCATCCCTCTCGAGGAACGAGCCTATAAGACCCTTTCTCTCCACATCTTCGAAGAAGGTTCTTTTATCCCAATCTTCCTTATTTCTCATATAGAGGTTACTCATCGATGTACCGGATGGAAGCACAATCAGCTGCGCATCATGCCACTCCTTCATCCGTCCCTTTTGAGGGCTCACCTTATAGCGCTTCGACAAAAAGTCAGATAGGTCGAAGGTTTTTTCCTTCACACCCTGAGAACAATCGGAGACGAGCATCATGGCGGTTTGATCATACATCCCCTTCTTCTGGAGCAATTCCACCGCACGACCGATGTAGTCGTCGACCTTCTTATAGGAATGCCTGACCTCATCGGCGCTTGCATTCTCTCTACCCATAAAAGCCATCGGCGGAAATGAATAGAGCACGAAGTCAGTCTCCCTGCGGACCGCATTTGCGAACCAGTTGAAGGCGGCCTCATCGGCGGCATCGAGATCCGTTTCCTTTCTAGCTTGATGAAATCTACTATGAAGTCTGAAGAAGGCTGGATCCCTCGTAAAACCACATCCTCTGTTCAAAACTCCAAAGACATTCGCCGCCTGTTTTGAATATTCGAATATTGTTCGCACCGACTTCGATAGATCGTAATCCATGGCATATGCGCCCCACCCCAGATAATCCCTGAAACGATTCATTGTGAGGAGTTTTGCTGAAGGGACAGACCTATCGAACCACCTGACGCCTGGAATATCGCAGGTTCCCGGAAAACATCCGGTGACGAATGGAGCGACCGCAGGCCCCGTGGTGGATGGAAAGGAGCCTACAGCCTCGTATTTCCCTCCTCGTTCGACGAGATGTTTCGATATATTTGGCAGTTCACCTGCGTCCAACAGGCTGTGGAGCATCTCAGTATCGATGCCACCCGTATGAAACAAAACGACATGTGAAAATGCCGATTTCGTTCTATCATAGCCGTATCTCGCCTTTTCGAACAACTCCTCCCTGCCAGCGGCCGTCGTCAGCTTCGATATGATCTGTGGTATTGAATCCCTTTCGCGTTCATCCGCACTATCTAGCGCATTCATGACATAGATCATCCTATAGATGGCCGTTCCGATCGTCATCGTCGCTACCAGGATAAGTGCACATATGAGAAGTATTGGGGGAGGAACGTCCCACCAGTGTTTCAAGCCCTCGCTGACGATCGGGGTGAATATCGCTGCCACGCCAAGATATACGATACGCTCAGGACGCTGCATCGATCCCACACTGCAATCCACATTGAACGCCTCACCCCTAGCCCTCGTATAGCTTACAAGCGTCGAGCCTATTAGAGCCAAGATCACGAATATCAGTATCCAGCTATCGCGAAAATAAATCGCAAGACCCAGAAAACATAACCCCTCACCGATTCTATCAGTCACTGAATCGAAGAACGCGCCAGATCGTGATGTCTTGCCGGTCATCCTGGCAACCCTACCATCGAACATATCGAAGCTTGAACCGAACACCAACATCCAACCAGCGTAACCAAACCAGCCATAGGCGAACAATATTCCCGATGACGCTGCGATAGTCGTGCCGATTATCGTAAGTATGTTTGGTGTAATATGAAGGCGTACAGAAATCTTCACCAGTGGATCTGTGAGCCAAAGCCACCATTCGCGTGTCCTGGCACCCAGAAACTTAGACCCTTGATTCTTGGCACCCTCAAAAATCACTTTCTTTCTCTTTGCGGCAGTAAGTTGATAGCTCACATAGGAGGTGAGCAGGACCAAGTTGATTACAACTATAGGCCCCAGCGTTATCCAAATTGGATTGATAGATATGAGCATTGTTTTCGTAAATTTAATTTAAGGTTGAGGCTAAGATTGAGGTTGAGGATTATATAAGCCTTGACCTTAGCCTCAACCTTAACCTGCATTATTCCTTATATTCCAACAAGTTCGAGTGCCCAGAAGTGCCCGATTTCACCCACATTGTCAAGCGGGGCGCTCTATCGCCAAAAACCTTGTAAACTCAACGAGTAATTACTACATATCGCGACCGATATGACGTCAAAAAAGCACAAACTGTGGAGAGGCAAGATTCTCCCTAGGCTTGCGTTGACCGTAGCGCCACTGCCGAAGAACACATTCTGTTCAATCGACGTCACGAACAAATGCAACCTC